>NZ_JANPGM010000608.1:0-3105 GCF_031423935.1 Chamaesiphon sp. VAR_69_metabat_338 | reverse complement strand
CAAGAAAAGTGTTAACTACGGTAGAAGGCATTTATCGAGATGGACAGATCGAGCTAAAGAGCTTGCCTAGTAATGTTGCTAACGAAGCTAGAGTAATTGTAACTTTTGTGGATGTTGATGTTGTCGATCTGGCGGATCGTGGAATCGATCGATCTCAAGCAGAGATATTACGCAATAACCTAGCCACATTTGCGGATGATTGGAACAGTATCTGCTATTTCTCGTGTCATCGGCTCGATTACCTACGTTAGGCTACGCCAACGATCTCGAAAACCTCCACACAAGTCTACGCCACACTTTTGGACTGTATGAAACTTGATTTAGTAATAGTTTATCGACAAATAAATCGTCTGTTAAGTTTTTAAAAACCTCTGGAGGCTGTGACGAGAAAGCTGTTAGTCTAGGTGCGGTAACTTCACTCAGCCGTTGACAATGCCAGCCAGCAAGATTCCCAGCATCCAGCCCCATGAAATTCTCGTCCAGCGCACTAGTATGGGTGGCAGCGAGGCATATATCGGCTCGGTCACGTTGCAATGGTTGGCCGATCGCGTAAAATATGCCTCGGAGATGAGTCTGTTATCAGAGCAACATCAGCCTCAAGATCGGAACATCGCAATCGATAGTGAGAGTATCGAAGTCAGCCAACAGCGTCCGCTCGACTGGAGCAGACAGGCGGCTTTGGTTCAATATTTAGCAGGACGAACCACCCACAAATTCCCACCTGTATTAGTTACCATCGACAGGCGTTGGGTGGATAATATGCATGCGGATGAGTGGGGTAGAGGTGGTAAGGCAACCGAATCGGCGGCGATATTTATGCCGATCGATGGCAACAATAGTGTCGGATTATTAGATGTGGGCGAATCCGTGCGAATATATGCCCTCGACGGACAGCATCGGTTGATGGGCATACAGGGGTTGATGGAGTTATTACGGACTGGGGAATTGCCTAGATATAATAAAGAGCGCAACCCAGTCGGACATAAAATTATCCTCAATGAACTGGGGACATCTCCAGAGTATTTGGAGAGTTTACCGCAGGAGACAATCGGGATTGAATTTATCTCAGCGGTGGTTAAAGGTGAGACACAACTGGAGGCGCGGCGGCGGATTCGATCGATCTTCGTCCATGTTAATCTGATGGCGATCGCGTTGAGTAAAGGACAATTAGCGCAACTCGATGAAAATGATGGCTTTGCGATCGTGGCGCGACAGATTGCCGTCAATCATCCGTTATTAAAAGATCTGCCCGGACGCAAACCGCGCGTAAATTGGGATAGTGCGACGGTGGCGACTAAGACTACCGTACTGACTACGTTGCAAGCTTTGCAAGATATGGCGGCTAAATATCTCCAATATCAGTTCCCGCATTGGAAACCCAAAGCCCAAAAAGGGCTAGTGCCATTGCGTCCCAATTCCACAGAGTTAGCAGCCGCAATAGCTGCTTTTAGTCGGTTGTTCGACAAGTTAGCTCAATTTACCAGTTATGGACGTTTGAACAGCGAAGATACTACCCAATTGCGCCGGTTTAGTTTTGAGCCAGGTGGTGGTGAGGGGCATATCTTATTTCGTCCCGTCGGACAGGTTGCCTTTGCCCAAGGGGTAGGGATGGCGGTTTTTAAAAAACAAATGGCTGAAACCGAGGTTTTGCGTAAACTCGATCGCTATGATACCGATGGTGGGTTTAGTCAGATCGATTTGCCTCAATCGCTGTGGTATGGCATTTTGTACGATCCGAACAAGAAACGGATTCTAGTCTCTGGGCGCGATTTGGCGGCGAAGTTAATTGTCTATTTATTAGGTGGCATCGATAATGATTTCGATCGAGCCGAACTCCGGCGTCAAGTTGCCGAAGCCAGAACGGTAGGGGCATATGCGATGAGTTTTGAGGGTAAATTAGTCACACCCAAAGAGGTTGGGTTGCCGCCAGTTTTATAGCAGTCAACCTGCGACTGAAGTCGCGGCTAATGTTGCAAAGTCCGCCTACGCGGACTAATCAGTCAGTCCGCGTAGGCGGCGCGCGCTCCTCGGCTTTGCCGAGGGTTGAGCGCGACAAGACAGCAGACTTTGCATCACGAGGAGTGGTTTTAACCACTTTTGAGTATAGCTAGCAACTACTTCCCACCAAAAACGAGTGAGACGATCGCCAGTAAGATAAATAATACTCCACCAATAATTGTAATCGTCCGCTCGGAGATATGACTGGCGATCGCCCGACCGCCAATTACGGCAATTAGCGCGCAGATGGCATGTCCGAGAGTGCCACCTAGCATCACCCCGATCGGTTCTTGACTGGCTGCTAAAGTAATCGTCGCAAACTGGGTGCGATCGCCCCATTCCGCCACAAATGTCAGGACACAACTCTCTAAAAAGATTTTCCAAGCCGTATTGCGCTGTTTGAATTTGCGTTCGCCCTCTTCAATTGCTTCTTCCGCTTCAGCCATCACTTCGATATCGGTAGCGACGGACATCGTGCGCGCAGAATACAGTAACTTAATCCCAAAGATGAGAAATAGTAGTGCTGCGACTCGCTCGATCGAGATTAAATTTAAAAAAGTCCAATTAGCAGGAAGATATCGCGCGATTAAACTTGGTAGTAAAATTAGCAATTCACCGATCGCTACCGATAAAACTGTCATTGCGGCCAGTGCCGTTACTACTCCGAAAAATACTGGCTTACGGGGATAACGGCTGGCTAAAATTACCGCCATAAAGAAAGTTTTATCGCCGATTTCTGATACTGTAATTAGGGATAGGGCGGCGGTGAATGCTTCTAACATGCAAATTTATTTGGATTTTAAACTGTTGGCAAATTCCACTGTCGATCGCGAGCTTTGGCGTAGCCTCTCCACCCGAAAATTATCATATTTGCTAACAGGAATATTGTACGATATTTAATTAAGACAGGGCATTATGACTCACTATTCAGTCATTTTCTATTCATTTTTACCTCACGATCGTGAATTGCTCTCTATGGTGAATGAAATCGTTCTGCCGATCTAGCTTGTAGGCTACTTGTCTTTTGGTGAATATATATTAAGCTAAGTATAAATACCTGCGAACGGCTTTGCTGTCACAGATCGCCCCCGTTTGTCGTTATAATAA
>NZ_JANPGM010000607.1:0-5294 GCF_031423935.1 Chamaesiphon sp. VAR_69_metabat_338 | reverse complement strand
TTGATACTGTTGAGTGGCAGCTTTAAGGATATCCGTACCGACGATCGATGTCTGCAATGCCCCCAATCCTTCGAGATCTTCTGTCGGTTTCCACTCGGATGCGACGAGTACGAGATTGGTTTGATACAGCTCGAATTTGCCTTGGATCTGGGGTCGATCGAATGTACCTACTAGTGAAGAAACTAGCTTGAGCAGGATAAAGGCGGTCAACACGCTCAGCAAAATGCGGCGGAGTGATTGAAAAGATATCAGATTTGGGCGATCGAGACTCATTAAAATGCTAACTAAAATTTACAACCAGATCGTTATTATATGCCGTTAACTCAGAAGTTTGCCTATCTGTTTAGCAGTACTCTAGGTCTGAGCATCTTGATTTATTTGCTACGCGGTTTTGGGATCGTGACTTTTTTACCTGGTTCGATTTTACTAGGATTGATGGTACTAGCGATCGCCACTTTCTTCATCTACAGTGTCTTGATTACCAAACGCTAATTTTGGCAATTGTAGCAACCGCTAATGCTGTTAGGACACAGCTATTGAAATCGCCGCTAGTGATGCGAAGTTAATCTAAAAAAACGCCCTAACGAACTTGGCGACTGCTATATCTCTGGTTTTCGCACTAGATTATTTGAATGGGTTTTAAAGAACTAAAATTTAGTTTTAATGTTTAGCCCTGATTCTTTAAAATATTTTGCTGCTTTTATAGCTAGAGCTGACATCAATCACATTCTGTCCCGGAAGGAATGAGGCGATTTAGCATTTCTTGACCGGCTGGGTTTACTACTCGAACGCGGATAAAATCTGGATCTCGACGTTGCCACACAACTTGATAGCGAGTGCCCCGATTACTCCAAGTGTAAATTCGACGCACCCCATCTGTTGTGATGCGAGCATTAGCTAGTCGCAGCTCTGCTTGGGTTTCATTTTGTTTTCCGTAATAGTAATAGCTACCATTCTGACGGTAAACCGTAATTTGCCATTGTGAATCTCGATAGCAACCAGTAACGTCATTCTCTGCGGCAATTGCTTTGATTGGGAAAATTGCCAAATTACATAAAGGTGTTGCTAGTCCGATCGAGAGTAATATAGCAGTCAAATAGATTCGTTTCATTAGACGATCGAGCATAGGCGTAAAAGTACTATTACCTACACTCGATCTAGAGCTAATTCCGCACGATCGCTAAATGTTAGGCCAATTTTGGTGCCAATTATTTAGTCACCGATTTAGGTAGCGGAGACTTCGGTTGAACATTAGTAACGGGAGCTTTCTTGTTGCGATCGCGCAAGGATTGGATTTGACGCGCGCGGAAATCGCTACTAGCAGAATTGAGTTCTTCTTGGCGATCTCTGTTGTAATTAGGATTGCTCTGACCGTTGAGTTGGGATCTGTTGATTAGTTCCATCAAGCCAGATGTATCGCCGCCAGAGGCGCGACTAAACGGATCGCGGTTGTCGCCACTATTACCAAAACCATTATTGTATTGAGCTGAGGCGATCGTCGGGGCGAGGGCGATCGATAATCCCAATAATAGGCTAGCAGGGGTAATGAATCTGTTCATGGTTAATAACTAATAAATAGGTGGAATATTGCGATAATAACGACTATTTGCGCGATCGGGATCTATCAATAAGGATATCCAAGATCCCTAAATAGTTCCTCAGGCTAGGCTAATCGCCGTTTTAACAGGGGTTGAATCGCGGCGAGGGTCAATCCAGCAAAACCGACTAAAATTAGCAGAGAGGTGCCAAAAGACACCGCTCCCCACGGCGACTGGAGAACGATACTCGCCAGATCCCATTCGGCGTGATTGTAGAGATAGCGAATTGGTTCGATCGCATAGGTGAGCGGATTGAGCGCGGCAATAATTTGCAGCCATCCCGGCATGAATGTTAGGGGCGCGAGTGCGGTACTGGCAAACAGCAGCGGTAAATTCACGACAAAAATCACCGCAATCAGTTCGATGTGTCCGGGCAAGGCAAAAGTCAAACCCAAACTCAATGCAGTAACGCCCAAGATCAGCAACAACAGGATTGTGGCAATTACGACCAAACCAGCCACGCTCGGCAAGCCCGCACCCATCAGCCCATTGACGCCGATAATTGCAGCAGTTTGCAACAAACTTAGCGCGACGATATAAATCGCCGAAGCAGCAACGATCGAGTAACGTGAGGCTAACGGCGCGACGAGTAACCGATTGAGAAAACCAAACTCGCGATCGAACATCACTGGCAATCCCGCATTTAAGGCTCCTACAAAGGCCGTAAAGACGATCAACCCCGCACCCAAGAACTGGCCGTAGCTCAGATCGTTACCCATCATTCCTTGGGGGGCATTTTTGAATAACGCGCCAAAGAGCACCAAGAACATTAACGGCTGAACGATTCCCGCAAGCAGCGTCGAAGGTCGCCGCTGGAGCTGAATAAACAGCCGCTTCGTTAGGGCGAGGGTTTCCTGGACAAAGTCCGCTAACCCATTTGATGATAATGGTTGTGGCGATCGCAGACGATCGTTCGGCTGTAAGCTGACAGAGTTGGAAGTATCGATGGTACCGCTCATAGGAAGGTAATGGGGAATGAACAAAGATCGATCGCCTAGTGACGGTTGGTAACTCGTTGCCACCAGTAATAGGGATTTAACATGCGTCGGTAACGTTGGGCGAGTTCTTTACCTGCGAGCAAGATGCCCAGCCAGAAAGCCACTTCACTAGTAACGATGAGACTGGTGACGATCGCCGCTTTAGTGGCGACGGTGACAGCCAGGAAGGGGACGGCTAAGACGGCAACCCACAGGAGGCCAGAGATGAGTACCAGCAGTACTCCTAGTTTAGAATTAGCTCTCATCCCCATGGCAATTTCGATCCCTAGCGCATCCGTTGTTTTTTCTCGGCTTTGAGATCCCGACTGCCCGCCGCAGCCAGTTCGGCATCTAGCAGGGTTTTGCCAGTAGCAGCTAGATAGACATCATCTAAGCTCGGACGCGATTGGGAGATCCCGAAGATCGGCAAACCAGCCGTCTGCAAAGATTGCTGGATCGTCATCAATACATCGCGATCCGGCGTGACGACTAAGTTGAGCGAGTTGGCTGCCGTCGCATTAATGCTCGCTTCTTGGACGAAGGGCAATTCACCGAGCATTTGCTGGGCGCGTTCGGCTTCTAATAGAGGCGTAAACTCTCGAATCCGCAACACGATCCGATCGCCACCTAACTGATTTTTCAGCTCGGAGGGCGTACCTTCAGCAATGACTAAACCGCGATCGATAATCCCCACGCGATCGGCTAACGCATCAACTTCTTCGAGATAATGACTGGTAAGTAAAATCGTCGTGCCGCTGGCGCGCAGTTGGCGCAAGAAGTCCCAAACTACCATACGACTCTCGATATCCAGTCCGACGGTAGGCTCGTCGAGGACTAGGACTTCCGGCTGGTGCAATAGTCCCGCCGCTAGGTCGATGCGGCGTTTGAGACCGCCAGAGTAGCTGCCAGTCTTCTTATCGGCATAGCTGTGTAGATCCAGCAATTCGAGCAGGACTTCGATCCGCTGCCGAGCTTCGACCTTCGGAATATGATAGAGTGCCGCCTGAAGTTCGAGCAATTCTCGCCCCGTCAGGATCGGGTCGAGAGCGACTTCTTGAGCGATATACCCGATCCGCTTCCGGGCTTCGCGCGGCTGGTCGATGACGGAAATATCCCCGATCTCGATCGAGCCGCTATCGGGCTTAGTGAGGGTACACAAGCAGCGAATTGTCGTGGTTTTGCCCGCACCATTGGGGCCGAGCAAACCGAAGATTTGGCCGCGCTCGACTTGAAAAGATACATCTTTGACCGCTGGGACGGTGCCATAGCTCTTGGACAGATTTTGAATAGTTACTGCTGCTGCCATCATCTATCCTGCTGATTATGGACAATTTGGTAATGAGACTCGCGCTTCCCAATGGGCAATCGCAGTTTCATCACTACCCTCTATGTTAACAATTTCCGCTCCCAGTCGGGATCATTTTTAATCGATCGAGATCGTCATCGAGTTTTGGGAATAATTACTTGGAGTTGCCCAAGTTACCCCGGTAGTAGTTATGACACCGATCCAATTTCTTACTGCTTGTCGAAATCGCATTCCAAATTCCCAGCAGACATGGCGGCGTGCAGCTCTGGCCATCGCCACCGTCACGATGCTAACCGCGTGTGGATTAACTAACGGTAATGATGTCTCCACAAAGTCCGTAGAAACATTTCACCAGCAGTTTAACAACTCTGAGTTCTCGGAAATGTACTCTAATGTCAAGCCTGATGCTGGAGTTTACCTCACAGAAACCGACTTCATGAAGTTATTTCAGTCTGTCCGTCGCCAGCTCGGCTCAGTTAAGAGCGCGACCCAGAGCGGATCGACCGTCCACGATTTCAGTGGCGGCAGGCAGAGGGTTGTACTCACCTACAAAACTGATTTCGAGAAGGGTACTGGCATCGAGACATTCAGCTTTATGGTTTCTAGCGATGCCGCAACCCTTCAAGACTACTCTATTAGATCGAACGAACTCATCACCAACTGATACCAAATCCGCTTCACAAATCCTTCTTTTGCGATCGAAGTTTTCATTTAGTCGATCGCTACATCACAATACTTCTTGAGTAGCCTTGAGCATGTAATAGGTAATTAAAAGCTGAGTCAGTGCCAGTGGATAACTTTGGAGGAGTTCGCCAGTCGTGCCAGTGACTTTACCCAAATCGGGGTTAACTTCGCGATTGCAGACACGATGGAGATCGGGCATATCGTTACAAATCATCTGCTCCAACAGATTTATTTTCTCGCTGGTCGCATGACTATCGATTTCTAGCACATCGACTGGCTTGCCCATATCACGATCGAGTTGCCACCGAATTGCCGATTGACTCTGGGCGGAATCGATAACTTGGCTGAGGTCGGGGTGCGGAATTGTCGGTCTGAGCACCAGCCGCACATCGAGGAGGGATTTATCGCGATCTTCAGTTGCGGGCGGGTAAAAACTGACCACAACATCCGCCCACTGCCGTTGGGGACGAATAAATTGCTCCGAATCTGATTCGCGTTTTTGGAGTTCGGCCACAACTTGGGCTTCGGTATAGCCGCGCTTGATCGTATCGCGTTGGATCTTCCACACCGCGCGCAGCGACTCCGGCGGTGCCAGATAAGCCTTCACATCATAACAATCGCGCGCTGCTGCGGTGGAGTAGCCGAGCAAACCTTCAACGATAACGAACCGATTGGGCTTGATATATTGCGGTGCCTCAAAAGTACCCGTTTTGTGACTGTAAATTGGCT
>NZ_JANPGM010000606.1:0-9535 GCF_031423935.1 Chamaesiphon sp. VAR_69_metabat_338 | reverse complement strand
TGCGGGGATCGGGGTTACTTTATTGCCGGGATTGCAATTATTGGGCAAATATCAGGGCATTTCGGCTTTTACCAATCGCGAGAGTTTTTCACTAGAATTGCAATCCACGCTCGATCTGCAAGGTGGCAATGCTACTAGTACCAAGGTAGAAGAGTTGCGGACTCGCGGCGGGATCGCGATCCAACCCTTTTTCGATCGCAATGGCAATGGCAAACAAGATCCAGGAGAGGAAGGTTACTGGCACCCGCAATTAATTAGCCTGGACAAAAAAGCTCTCAGTGCCAGTCAGACGACTCAACTCGCCAATCGCGTGGAAGTTCGTGCCGCACCTGGGAGCTATCGGATCGATCTCAATGCCGCCAATCTGCCCGCTCGTTGGCGGAGTAAGCTTGTCGATGCAATGGGGCAATCGATCGACTCCCTGCGGGTGAATGTGGCGTTGGGTAGTTATACCACGATCTCCATTCCCCTGACGCCAATCTATGCGGTGAAAGGGATTGCGCTCGATCCCACCGGCAAGCCGCTCCCGAATATCGCGGTGACAGCAGCGCAGATTGGCGGCAAAACCGATCGGCAAGAGACGATCTCCAAGGCTGATGGCAGCTATGAATTTACCGATCTCGCGCTCGGTGCCTATGAAATCTCTATTCCCGGACAATCTGCACCGACAACGATCGCGATCGCTTCAACCTCACCCGTTCTGCAACAACTCAATCTTCAGCAAACAGCTACCAGTCAATCGCGACAATCCGATCGCGCATTCATCAGCAATTGTGAAATGATTTTTGTAAACTGTTGGCAAGGTTTTTAGAGGATGTCTGAAAAGTTTAATTGCTTCGTTCACAGTGGGTAAATCCCCCTGCTTGGTGCAACACATGCGGAGGGAACCTCCGCGTGGTTGCATCCGCGAAATCCCCCTTAAAAAGGGGAACTAAGATTCTGGTTCCCCCCTTTTCAAGGGGGGCTAGGGGGGATTTTCTAGGGTTTAAGCTGAATAGAATTGGGTTCTCAGACATCCTCTTAGAGAATACCCGAACAGCCTAAAGCCTAAAGCCGATCGATAAATCCATCATAAAATTGACACTTGAGCTGATAAGCTTTTTCCTCAATTTGCAGGCAATAATGCAGCGCATCTGCTGAGGATATGAGCTGAGGGAGATGCATTGCTAATTCTTGAGCGTGAGTTAAACCGCCTAAAATACTTTTCTGTCCGATACCGGAGTTACGACTGTCGTGGATCTGATGAAAATAGTAGAATTCCGATCTGACTCGATGGCTCGATCGACCGTCGGATAAACGTTCGGAAAGTCGCTGCCACAGACAGGAATATTCGATCGACACCGATACTTCTGCCCAAAACCGCAGAAATGTCACCAATCCCGCTTGGCAATATTCGGTATCTAAACAACTCATCATTAGGTTATAACTCTCCTCCCTCACTAGTTTCGTAACTGATGTTTCGGGCGTTTTTAAGATGAGATCGCGATCGGCACCAAGATTGATTAAGTCCTGAAATAATAACTCGCGGTGGGAAGGTAGCGGCACGCCTTTGGTATTGCGGGGATATTCTTCATTGAGAATACCTCTGACAGTCCGCTTAATATCGTCAGATTCGATCGCGTCGATTGTTAATTCGTAGATATTGACGATCGATAGTGATAGATAGCGGCGTTGGATGAGAATGCCCAGAAAATCATCCCAAGTTAGCGATGCTAGTTGGCAGAATAGGGGATGTAATTTGAATTTTTCGATGAGTGAAATCTCGAAATTGTCAAAGGTTTCAATGAGCATATTTAATGAGTAAATAGAATCTTGAGATCGTTGCGCCAATTGCGATCGGGATCGGGATAAAATCGCCGTGCAACGTGCCACATTAATTCAAAATCATTTAATAAAGTATGAGTTATTAGCCGATCGCTAGTATTAAGATGGAGTTCGAGTTGAAAAGTATCAACAGCCAGCGAACCATGTAGGAATGGCGCAGCCAGCAGATAGTTCCCAGCTCGATAAATTGCCATCGATGGTAGAGTATCGTACAGTCGAATATCGAGCAGTTGCCGATCTCTTGTAACTCTGATTATCTGCTCTAATGTCTCTAAATTCGCGGTCGTGCGATCGCCGATATCGATTTCATTACCGATACTAGTATTTGCATATCGCCTCAACACATCTTCCCTCAGTTTTGCTGCTTCTGAGTAGGGCCATGCTAGCAGTATTCTCACTCGGACATTGTTTTGCAGACAACGAATAAAATCTTGCTTGTAGTCATTGAGATTGGGCGCAAAGGTTTGGAGAATATCTACTTGTTTACACTGAAGATCGGTTGCAGCGATCGCTAGCTCGATTGCTTGACTAAATTTAGCTGTGGGGAAATTCGGGTAAATATAATTTAGACCGATATTTGCAAAGAAAATATCTTTATTTTGATAGCGAACATAAAGTTCGGTTAAATATTTATGTAACTGAGGTAATTTATGTCCTGCACCATTAATTTGAAATTTCTTGTAGATATGCTTGAGCCTTTGCGTAAAAGCTTCCTCTTCGATCGACGATCGCTCGTTATAGCTGATTAATAGACTATTTTTAGTCGGACATTTTCCGTCCTCCATACACATCAATACTTCTATTTCTAGGGATGTGAGTCCATATTCTTGACGTTGGCATAGGGCTGATAAAAAAGTTTGCCAGCTCATAGATCATTCATACTTAGTAAGTCGATCGCGAATCAGGAGTTAGGATTGAAGCCTAACTCTTAATTAACCTAAAATAACTGTAATGTCAAGCATCGATCGTGAGCTTACACCTCCTTACACTTTCCCAATATTTACTTACTGCTATAAATGACCGATAGTTAAAAAATATATATTTTGGGCGGGGGCTAGAGCGGAAAAATGCCAATAGAAATAAACACTACTTTAGCCGCTCGCTATCAAATTTGCGAGTTACTGAGTCAAAAAGCCGGACGATTGACATTTTTAGCGCGAGATCTGTCATCGCAAACCTTCGTAATCGTCAAAATTTTGCGCTTCGATGGCGATTTCCAGTGGGACGATCTGAAATTATTCGAGCGCGAAGCCGCCACGCTCAAAAATCTCGATTGCCCAGAAATTCCTAAATATCTCGATTACTTTGAGGTTGACGAAGCCGATACTCGCGGGTTTGCGCTAGTGCAATCTTATATCGACGCACCCTCGCTGGCAAATCTCATTGCCCAAGGACGCAAATTTTCTGAAGCTGAAGTTCTCGAATTAGCCGATCGCTTATTAGCTATTCTGACTTATCTGCACGAGCAGCATCCTCCTGTCATTCATCGGGATCTTAAACCCAGTAATATTTTGCTGGCTAATCGCTCCGGTAATCGTATCGGTGATGTCTATCTCGTCGATTTTGGTTCGGTACAAACGGCAGCTAGAAAGGAAGAAGGAACCTGTACGATCGTCGGTAGCTACGGTTATATGCCGCTCGAACAATTTGGCGGACAAACGACAATGGCTTCGGATTTATATAGCTTGGGGATGACGTTAATTTATCTACTGACGGGCACCCATCCTGCCGAATTACCACAAGTTGACGGACGGGTGAAGTTTACAGCCGAGATTAGCAAGAAGTTCGATCGATGGCTGGCTAAAATGACTCAACCTCACCTCGACAAGCGGTTTGACAGTGCAAAAATAGCGCGAGTTGCCTTAAATTCTGAAGATGGTAGTTATGGAGATTTCGATCGATTAAAACCTGCTGATACTCAAATTCAATTGTATCGCGATCGTGATAAGTTAGAAATTGCCTGGGCAGAATACAAACTATTAAATAATCTAGAAAGTTTGTATGCTTATTCGGGCATTGGCTTTGTAGCTTGTCTTTTTCTTGCTATGATATTGTTTGCGAGCAAGGTACCATTTGCCGTTCTGGTCGTATTTTTCTGTTTCTCTCCAATATTATTTTTGTGCTTGAGAACATCATTTTTGTTTCTATCAATACGTAACCCCAAAATTCTAGAGATGTTGCTTGGTAAAAAAAATTACCGTCTAGTAATTGACGATCGCTACATTTGCAAGCTTAGATGTCGTGGAGAAAAATCTAAAGCCGTCAAATTAACAGAACATGCTCGCTCGCAATTTGAGATATTAGCATACAATCCTGGCTACACATTCGACAAGTGTGTAGATACAAATGGCAAACTTATTCAGGGTAATAACATCACTATTCCGCCAAAACTGTATCTGTATTGTGGAGGCTTTGAATATTCCTTTCCCGCTCAATTCTCTCAAGCAGAGCTGTGGTGGCTGGGTAAAGAATTAAGTGACTTTCTCAATCTCGAACTGCAAGTAATTTATCCCACTCCCAAAGTTCCCGAAGCTCCATCTTGTGGAGGTGGCTGTTAATGACCGATCTCGAAGCCAAATTATATGCCAAAATTAGTAAATTTCAATTAGACGATCTCACTTCGCCATATCCAATGTCAGCTAAATTAGCTTGGGAATATCATTGGAGTGAAATTTATACTCTGCGAGCAATGTGCGAATACAAAAAGTTTGTATTTTTAGCAATGGTGGCTGAGGGGATGGTAGCACCATCTAGCACGATCGATCGCGTTTGGCATTATCATATACTCTATACATACTCGTATTGGGAGGATTTTTGTGGCGAGGTTTTAAATAAACGACTCCATCATTATCCCGGCGATCGCGGATCGAGCGAAAGATATAATTATACGCTCGAACTTTATCAAGGTTATTTCGGTGCTCCGCCAGTAGATATTTGGGATGTACCGCCTATCCATAGCTATCATCTCGATCGTCGTCACGATCGCTATTTATCGATCCCTCATCCTCTCGATTGGTGTAAGCGAATGATATTTCGAGTACTCGGTATTAGTGGCGGCAATTTCGATTAGGTTAATCCGGTAAGTTACGCCAAAGATCGCGATGCTAACCTCAAAGGGTGTCTGAAAAGATTTTATGCGATCGTAGATCTAAATCCCCCTAAATCCCCCTTAAAAAGGGGGACTAAGAACCGGATCTTAGCCCCCTTGTTAAGGGGGTTTGGGGGATTCAGGTCTAGAAACGAAGTCCAGCCAACTTGTATATACACGTTACCTTAAAAAGGGGTGCTAGGGGGGATTTTTAGGGTTTACGCTTAACAAACTAGACTTTTCAGACATACTCTCGATTCACCCCGGTCGAACCTGTCAGATGTCAGCACATTTAATTGAAACATGTCATTTTTAAAATACTCCTTACTATTAGCAGATGTATCACTACCGGCTGGTGCTACTCGGAACTTTCAGTATTGTGTAAAAATTACCAATTTAAACAAGTATCCTAACTATTTATTATTCGCACGGGTGAATTCGCCAACAGCTAGCCCTAGCGCATACATTCAGATTCAGGCCAATCGCTGTCAGCCAGTTGACGGTTATCGCCCCAGCTTAACTATTCAAGCGATCGCCAAAAATCGCGTGAAAACTAGCGATCTTCAAAAAATTGGTAATGGGATTGCGCTCAAAAATCCGCAATTGCAAAAATCATTAATTGTCGGTACGCCAACGATCGGTCGCCCTTATATGGTGCCGATGATTAATGAAGGTAGAAAGGTTGAAGCTGGTTTTGAGATTGAGTCGATCTCTCCCCAAGGCTTAACATTAATCCGCGTACCAGAAGCAAAGCCAGTATTGAATCTACTATTATTTCCCGCGATCGGTATGGCAATTTTAGGATGGATCGTGTGGAAACGCCAACAAAAAACTGTCGGTTAATAACTTTTACAATCTGGAGTATTGTCATTATTTTGGCGAGCGGCTGGAGTGCGATTGCGATGCCATTGACTACTTATGCCACCACATTAGCCACTTTTGGAATTGCCCATGTCGCGATCGAATTGCGATATATCGATAGTCGTTTTCATGCCCGACTGGCTCCTAAAATCGAGCTAATTTTAGTCGTATTATTAATCTCGATCGCGCTATTGCGTTGGTGCGGAATTTTTGGGACGATCGCACCCAATCTCGCTCATTTACTCGAACTTAGTTGTGGCTTAGGATTAGTCTTAGTAGCGACGCAGCAGGTGTGGATTAATAATTGGCGGCGCGGGACGATCGGGATGCTTATCGCTGGGTTATTAGGGTACGGGATCGTGCGAGATCCGATCGCAACTTCAGTTATCTTGGCGATCGTCCATAATCTTACACCGATCGGTTTTATCCTCGAACGTCAGCAATTCAAAACTAAACCGACGATGTGGATCTGTGGCTTGTTATTTGGATTATTGCCATGCCTAATTCTGACTCATCAATTCGGATCGATCGGGCATGTCAACATAGAGTCAAATTCAACTTATTTAAGTGCTTTTATCGCCCCTTCCTGGCAACAACTACCGATCGCCTATCCCCTATTTTCAGCAGTCGCTTTTCTACAATGTCTGCATTATGCGATCGTCATCGGCTTATTTTCACAGTGGACGCCATCCCGCACTGATTCATTAATTCCTTGGCTCACACCCAAATATTTTTACTTATTGCTAGGGCTAGTCTCGATCTGCCTGTTCGGCTATTTCCAGCAATCGTTCGTACTCGCTCGTGCTGTTTATGGCGTTGTCGCAAGTATTCATGCATGGCTCGAAATTCCGCTCCTGATTATGCTCGTCGATCGATTGCCCACCAATAAAAAATCCCGAATAGGTACGAACTAAGATTAGCTGTACCAGCAATGAGGAGACTCGATCGCCACGAATATTTCATCACCAGCTTATAAATCCAACCCTCAAAAATTGTGACCCAGATTTCGAGCGATAAGATGAAATAATTATTTTGAATTGCCGATCCTATATCGTTATTTGTTAATAAAGCATGGTTACATGCTTGCCATAAAATTGGATGGGTAATTGCAGTACTCATCGCAGCAACGATCGCCAGCAACCGCCATTCTAATTTGAAGTATATCCCCCAAATACTTACAACTAAAGACTCGATCGCGATCGAGATAATTAGGGCTGTAAATTCTAATAAATCGAATAACAAGAACGTCACTAATTTCTCTACAATATGGTTACTCGCTCAAATAGCTCACAATGCGGATCGCCAATCTCGACGAAACTACCCTCCGTTACCACGCTACCGATAAATCTTACCAGCGCGGCGAAGCCTACGATCGACAGGGTGCGGTCGTCGATCTGTGTCAGCGGGGCAACTGTCTGTGCGGTGAAGTCGAAGGTAATAATCCCGAACCATACCATGTCACCATCCAATTTGACGCTGGGGGCGTGACCGAGGCGGCATGCAACTGCGAGTATAGTTTTGAAGGTTGGTGTAAGCATATCGTCGCGGTGGCTCTGAGTGCGATTCGCAAACCGGAAACCATCCACCAACGGCTATCTTTGAATGAGTTATTAGATCGATTAAACCACGTGCAAACGCAGACATTGATGCAAGAATTAGTCGCTAAAGAACCAGATTTATTGAGCCAGATCGATCGATTCGTCAACAAGATTTCCGATCCAATTGTGCGGCTAGTTTCTACAACAGTAACCGAAACCCGTCCCCAACGTCAGACGAGTGTAGATCCCGAACCCTATCGCTACCAAACTCAACAGTTGCTGCGCGACTGTTTGCGGTATTGGGAAGAAGGCGAGGAAGAAAATCCGCTTGAAACCGATTTACCGGATATTTTAGATCGAGCGCAAGCTTTTATCGATCGCGGCGACGGTCATAGTGCTGTCGTAATTTTAGAAGCAATTACTCAAGCTTGCGTCGAAGATTGGGATGAGGTTGCTAATTATGGTGCCGATGGCGACGCTCTCGTCGCGCTGCTCGATCCGATCTGGACGGCGGCAGTATTGACGGCTGGATTAGATTCTGAAGAGGCGATCGATCTGCAAGTTAATTTAGAAGCATGGCAAGATTGTCTGGGTAGTGACTTTGAGATCTGCGCCGCAGCTTTGCGGCAAGACTGGGACACTCCAGAGCTAGTTGCCGTACTTGAGGGAAGCAGCCAAGATCTATGGGAGGATACAAGACCGAGCTATGCCGATAAATTAGCGCGGATTCGGCTAGAAATCTTAAATCTCCAAGAACGATACCCAGCGTACTTAAACCTCGCACTCGCTGAGGGTTTAGTTGAAGAATATCTGGTCATGCTGGCACAATTGGGGCGCGTTGCAGATGTCATGGCAGCCAGCAATCGGCTCCAGGATGCCGGACAAGCACTGGCAGTTGCCAAGGTGTTGAGAGAGCAGGACGCGCTCGCTGAGGCACTTATAATCGCGCGATCGGGCTTAGATTTGCCCGATCGCATTGCCACAACACCTGCTGAGGAGCGGTTTTTTACCATCCATCAGAGTCCGTTACTCGATCGTCATCGCTATGAATTAGCCGATTGGACAAGCGAATTGGCGCAGGGCTTGGACGATCGAGCTACCGCTCTCACTGCGCGGATTACGGCTTTTAGGCTGCGTCCGTCGATGCGCGGCTATCAACAGGTCAAACTGCTGGCAGAAGACGCTTGGCAGACCTTACAACCCGAACTGCTGCAACATTTACGCACGATGGACAACTGGAGCCATGCCGAAGCCAAAGTCCAGATCTTTTTGATTGAAAGTGCGATCGACGATGCCATCATAACTGTAGCCGATCGGTATGCGAGAGGAAATCTCACACAATTGGTGATGGATGCAGCCATGTCATCTCGCCCGGAATGGGTTATTGCCACCGCAATTCCACCAGCCGAAGACATCATGAATCGCGGTAAGGCAGAAGCTTATCAAGAGGCGGTGAACTGGCTCGCCAGAGCGCGAACTGCCTATCTAGAATCGGGACGACAGGGCGAATGGCAACAGTATCGCGATCGATTAGTTCTCACCCACGGACGCAAACGCAAACTGATGGGCTTAATTGACGAGCAGTTATAGCTGCGAAAGACTTGCTAAAATTGAGTTTTGAATGCAATTGCTGAGGTAGTGTAAATTCTGGATCTTTTTAATTCTCATCTATTAACTAGCAACTTGAGATAGCCTCAGAGGAAATTTATGACCGCCGTAGTTATCGACGCCACCGCGAACAAAATCCCCAATCCCGATATTTTTTACCCTAGTTCCGACGGAGAACCCTTGGCTGAATCTTACGACCATCTCTACGTCATTATGACCACTCTAGCGATGTTGCTAGCGCATCTCAAAGGTCAACAGGCGACAGTTTTAGCCGACCAATTTTTGTACTACGCTCAGGGCTTTCCGCGCTTGAGAGTTGCACCCGATGTCATGGTGATTTTTGATGTCGAACCAGGTGGACGCGACAATTACAAGATTTGGGAAGAA
Source organism: Chamaesiphon sp. VAR_69_metabat_338 (assembly GCF_031423935.1). NCBI lineage: Bacteria > Bacillati > Cyanobacteriota > Cyanophyceae > Gomontiellales > Chamaesiphonaceae > Chamaesiphon > Chamaesiphon sp. VAR_69_metabat_338. The sequence continues at coordinate 229 of NZ_JANPGM010000606.1, read as the reverse complement.
GGTCGAGTACCATCGGTAATATTTGAAATGACTTCTCCAGGTACGCGCAGTAGAGATGATGTTGAGAAAAAACATTTGTATCAAAGTCTGGGTGTAACTGAATATTGGCAATTCGATCCGCGTGGCGAATGGATTCCCGAAAAGCTGCGGGGGTATCGGTTATATGGAGATGAAGAGCCAATTTATATACCCATAACTAACGATCGCAGTGAAGTATTACAGCTCCGTC
>NZ_JANPGM010000605.1:0-3958 GCF_031423935.1 Chamaesiphon sp. VAR_69_metabat_338 | reverse complement strand
CTAGCCGACTTGTGTATGCACCATAGGGTTGGATTTGGGTCAACGATCGCCAGAAAGGGTTGAATCTTATTAATATAAACTGCCTGAGTAGTCAAAGTCTCGATCGCCTTGGTGGCGCGCTGCGCGATCGACCCAGTGCCGCCGGACACATTAAGTATTGTGCCATTTGTCTCAAGGCGTTGCTCGGTACCTCAAATGTCGTCACAGCCTAGCCGCGATTTGCGTTGTAACTGACCCGACGCACCCATTTATTTTATCGCATCCCCTCTCAATAACTGTTATTATGGTTGACTGCTCTGATGCCAAAACACACCATGTTTCCCGAAAATTTGCCTACTGACAGTTCGAGCCAACTGCCTGTCAACAGCCATGCATTGAAACAAGGGGATTTGGTAGAACTCCAGATTGTCGATGTCAGCGAAAGTGGTGAAGGCGTGGGGCGTGCAGACGATCGCGTCGTCTTCGTACCCGATACAGTTACCGGCGATCGAATTACTGCCAGAATTACCAATGTCAAACGTCAGTATGCCCACGGGAAATTATTAGAAGTCATTGAGGCTTCACCGCACCGCGTGCGTCCGAGCTGTATCGTCGCGGATAAGTGCGGCGGTTGTCAGTTGCAACATATCGACTATGACTATCAGCTCGCCGCTAAAGAAAATCAAGTAGTACAAGCCCTGCGCCGCATCGGTGGCTTTGCCGAGCCACCTGTCGCCAAGATTGTCGGTGCCCAGGGCAACTTCGCCTATCGGAATAAAGTCACCTATCCGCTCGGCGTCAGCGATTCCGGTCATGTCAAGGCTGGCTACTATCGCAAAGGTACCCATCAAATCGTCAATCTCAACCAGTGTCCGGTGCAAGATGAGCGGTTGAATCCGCTGCTAGCTGAGATCAAGCAAGATATCCAAGATCGCGGTTGGCAGATCTATCAACCCGAAAGCAAAGGTGCCCGAGAACCCGGTTCGCGCCGCACTGGCGTGCAGATCCTCGTTACTCAAGCGCAAGATGCTGGTATCACCGATCGCGGTATCCCCAAACCCAAGCTGCGTAACCGTCCGACGGTGACGGAAGTAATTGACATACCAGACGATCGTCCTAAATTTCGGCACTTATTACTGCGGATCGGACGGCGGACGGGGGAAATATTACTGACATTAGTAGTCACGGATCTCAATATCCCCGATATCGAAGGGCAAGCCCAACGCTGGATGCAGCGGTATCCCCAGCTTGTCGGCGTCTGTCTCAATCTCAACGATCGACCGACGAATAATATCTTCGGTACCGAGACGCGGTGCGTGGCTGGGCGCGAATTTATCTGTGAGAAGTTTGGGAACTTACAGTTTCAACTCAAGGGCGATACCTTCTTTCAGATCTACACCGAGCAAGCCGAAGCAGTCCTCGATCTGATTGTCGAGCGCGCTGGCTTTAAAGGTACCGAAACGCTGATCGATGCCTATTGTGGGATTGGGACTTTTACCCTGCCCTTAGCCAAGCGCGTCAAACGCGTGCTGGGGATTGAAGTTCATAGTGCGTCGGTGGTGCAAGCCAGAGCCAACGCGCGGCTTAATGGCATTAATAATGTCGAGTTTCGCACTGGTGAAGTTGAAGAAATCTTGCCACAGCTAGAGATGACAGCCGATGTCGTGTTGCTCGATCCGCCGCGTACGGGTTGCGATCGCGCTGTCCTCGATGCTCTGACTGCCATGCAGCCCGCGCAAATTATTTATATCAGTTGTAAACCCGCAACCTTGGCACGCGACTTACAAATCCTCTGCGAGCAAGGTAACTATCAGCTCGATCTCGTCCAACCTGCTGATTTCTTCCCCCAAACGGCTCATGTCGAGTGTGTGGCTTTTCTTACCAAGGCTGCTGCTCCCAGTTCTAATTAATTGCCGATCGATCGAGAAATTGTCGTCGATCGATCCGCCCTTGCACAGATCGGGAACATCAGCAAGTCGTAAATTGCGTGGTGTTCCCGATTTCATTTTGTCTGCTGTCGATCGGTGCGGCAACTCTCTACATAGCTTACGACAGCTTTACTACAGCGATCTGGCGATGCTTTGCGTGCGACCCTAATTCAGTAATGTCGATCGTGTTTCAATTTGATTAATGCGTTATTATGCTTGCCCAGTAAGCATAATAGTTACTTTATATACCGATCGTCCCGATAATTGCCTAGACCGATCGAGATTTTGTAACTATAATGGTAGATGTGAATATAGCTAACTCTCTATCCAAAGGAATATAGCCCCGAACCGATTGCGAGCTGTTGCTCATTGGTGCAAAGGTACTATTTTTCAAATTGGGGCGGTAACTGTCTAGCCGATGCAAAATCGGGAGTTATGCTGTTCGATCGCAGTTCGCGCTTGTAATCCGGCAAAGTGCCCTACGAGGATTAAAAGATTGCTATGGTATTAAGTCCAGTGAAGTCTGAATGGGATAAACTTAGTTTTTCCTCTACGCTGTTCCTTGCTCCGATCGTCGATAGTCTTTTGTCAGCAGTGCCGCTAAAATGGCACACCGAAGTCCGATTAGGACTTCAAGAAGCTTTAGTAAATGCCGCCAAACACGGAAACAATCTCGACCCCCGCAAACAGGTTGTTGTCCGTTTTTGTTTTGAAGAGGGTGCATATTGGTGGATTATCTCGGATGAAGGGAATGGATTTCATCCACCAGAGCGCAATCGGCAAGATACACCAACCCAAATGTTACCCCCAGTCGAATCAGAGTGCGGTAGAGGCATGTTCCTCTTGCATCAAATCTTCGATCGCGTAGTGTGGAATAGACAAGGTACCGAAATTTCACTGTGCAAGCAGTTGTACTGTCAACTCGCTGGAGAATCCGCTCCCCAGGAGCATCGCGAACCGATCGTAATGTAAGTCTACTCGCACTTTCAAAAATATAGAAAGACTAGTAAAAAAGCAAAGATCTGTGAGGGCATCATGCGTCAACACAAAGACAAGAGAGGCTGACGATGCAAATCGTCAGTGCTTTTTAGAAAGAGTTCGTGGCAACGAGATACAATAACGATCGAGTCTCAATGCAGCGATCGAGTTATGGAAGCCAGTCCCGCCCAGATTAGTCAAGCCGTCCAAAATCTCTACGATACCTACCCTTTCCCCCCAGAACCATTGCTCGATGAGCCGCCCCCAGGGTTTAACTGGCGGTGGCAATGGGATGCGGCTTACAATTTTTGCACCGGACAGATGCCAGCGCGTCGAGATGTGCGGATTCTCGATGCGGGGTGCGGGACGGGAGTGAGTACCGATAGCTTGGTGCATCTCAATCCCCAGGCGCAGGTGACGGCGATCGATCTCAGTCCTGGTGCGCTGAAAGTCGCTCAAGAACGCTGCGCTCGATCGGGTGCGACTAGAGTAGAATTTCACCATCTGAGTCTGTTCGATGTTGCCCAGCTACCAGGGGAATTCGACCTGATTAACTCGGTGGGCGTGCTGCACCATACCCCAGATCCGATTCGCGGTATTCAAGCCTTGGCGGGCAAATTAGCCCCTGGTGGGTTGATGCATATCTTTGTCTATGGTGAGTTGGGACGGTGGGAAATCGAATTGATGCAAAAAGCGATCGGGATCTTGCAGGGCGACAAGCGCGGTGACTATCAAGATGGTGTTAAAATCGGTCGATCGATCTTTGCTTCACTCCCTGAAACTAATCGATTAGTCAAGCGGGAAAAAGAACGCTGGGCGATCGAGAATCACAAAGATGAATGCTTTGCCGATATGTACGTCCATCCTCAAGAAATTGACTACAATATCGAGACTTTATTTGAATTAATCGATGCTTCAGGTTTAGATTTTGTCGGCTTCTCCAATCCCGATTTTTGGAATTTGGAAAGATTATTAGGTAAGGCACCCGAAGCACTGGAACGCGCGAAACAGTTAGATATTCGTCAACAATATCGACTGATTGAATTACTCGATACTGATGTCGCGCATTATGA
>NZ_JANPGM010000604.1:0-2295 GCF_031423935.1 Chamaesiphon sp. VAR_69_metabat_338 | reverse complement strand
CGCAATTCAACTATCAACTATCCACTACCAACTACCAACTACCAACTGTTTAAGACCTACCTGTGATTAACTGTTATAGATATCCAGGTAGTTAGATGGGGACAGGCTAATTGAAGAAATCTTGGCAGCGGATTGCGATCGGGACGGCGATCGCGACGACGATCGCCCCGAGCTGGGCACAACAACTTACCGCCAATTCGATCGGGAGTGCGGGCATCGACGCGTTGAAGTTACATCGATCGCCATACAATTTGACAGGTAAAAAAATCGCGATCGGTCAAGTCGAAGTCGGTCGTCCCGGCCAGTTTGGCTGGGATAAGGCGGCCAAAGACCCGAAATTCAAACTCGAACAAATCTTTTATCAAGATGGCGCGGCTAAAGCCAATACCCATGTCGAACAGCACGCGATGATGGTTGCCTCGGTGATGATCGGTCGGGATAAAAGGTTGCCCGGAGTCGCTCCCGATGCCCGCTTATATGCATCGGCGGTCGGTACTCCTAAGGAAACCGGACAGCCCGAGGAATGCCTCTCTACCCAGCACGTTGCCAAGCAGAATGGTGGAGACGTTCGCGCCATTAACTTGAGCTTTGGGGAGCCGCTAGGCCGCGATCCGCGCCCGAATGCGAAGTTGGATGGCAATGCGCTATTTACTCAATGTTTGGATTGGTCGGCACGAATCCATAACGTGGCTTATGTGGTGGCTGGCAATCAGGGTAAGGGGGGCATTTCGATTCCGACCGATAACTACAATGGGATTAATGTGGCTTACTCCAATATCCGGCAGGGGATTTACCGCAAGTTAGATTTTGCCAATCTTAGCGAAACGCCGATCGGGACTGCCAAGATTATTGAAGATATTGAAGTAAATGTGGGCAACCGCCGCTCGATCGGTTTGGTCGCACCTGGTGGCAATCTCCAGCTTTATAACCTAGCAGGTAAGACGATCGTCAGTAACGGCACCAGTTTTGCCGCACCCCATGTTACGGGAACGATCGCCCTGCTACAAGAATTTGGCGATCGTCAATTACGCACCAAAAAGAAGCTGCCAGTCAATGTCCGCCAGCACTGGAGTCTCGATGCGCGCCGTCATGAAGTGATGAAGGCAGTTTTACTCAATTCTGCCGATAAAATTCAAGACACTGGCGATGGCTTAAGACTGGGCATGACGCGGACGCTCTTAGCCAAAAATAATCGTGACTGGACGGAATCAGCCGCCGATCGAGATCGGCAAGTCCCCCTAGATTACCAATTAGGCGCGGGTCACTTGCACGCGTTTCGCGCCTATCAACAGTTTAGCCCCGGTCAACATCCCCCAACGGCACCCGTTCCGGCGATCGGCTGGGACTATCAAACCCTAAATCGATCTGCCTATCGCGATTATGTCCTCGATCGACCCTTGGCAGCCAATAGTTGGTTCTCTGCCACTCTTGCCTGGGATCGACTAGTCGAGTTGCAAGATCGCAATGGCAATGGGGAATACGATCTCGGTGAAGAATTCCGCGATCGCGGTATCAATCAGCTCGAACTCTATCTGATGCGCGCCGACGAAACCAGACTCGATCGGAGTGTCTGGTCGTCTGTCAGCTCGGTAGATAGCGTTCAACATATCTTCCACCAAATTCGCGATCCTGGTAAATACAAAATTCGCGTTTATTTTCAGCGCGCCGTCAATCTCCCCAGTCAATCCTATGCCCTCTCCTGGTGGACGGTGCCTGCTAAGTAATACTAGTCATTATGAAACTCCTCATCGATCGAATTGAATCACCAATGGGTGTAATGGTTTTAATTACCAATGGCGATCGATTGTGCGCGCTGGATTTTGCGGACTACGAACAGCGGACGCTAAGTTTACTATCCAAACGCTACCGATCGTTTGAATTAGTAGAACACATCGATCCACACGGATTTAGCAGTCAGCTTCGCGCTTATTTAGCTGGAGACTATGCCAGTTTGCAGGACAGCAAGCTCGATCTTGGCGGCACTGATTTTCAGCAACTAGTCTGGCAAGAGCTACGACAAATTCCGGTAGGTAAAACCATCACTTATGGAGAGCTAGCGGTAAGAATTGGTAAACCAACCGCCGCTAGAGCCGTGGGCATGGCCAATTCCCTCAACCCGATCGCCATCGTCGTTCCCTGTCATCGTGTCATTGGTGCGGGGTCTAAACTCACTGGTTATGCTGGTGGTTTGACTCGCAAGCAGTGGTTGCTTGCCCATGAGGGTGTTTCCCTACGATCGGACAGCCGAGATATTTTGACATTCGATCGCCATCCCTTGACAAGCGGAAACGCGAT
>NZ_JANPGM010000603.1:0-3229 GCF_031423935.1 Chamaesiphon sp. VAR_69_metabat_338 | reverse complement strand
CCCAAACCTGGCATTCTGTTTCGCGATATCACTACCTTGCTGCGCGATCCAGCGGGTTTAAAATACTCGATCGATACCTTAGCCAGTAAAGTTTGCGATTGGCAACCGGAGTATATTGTCGGGATGGAGTCGCGGGGCTTTATTTTTGGCGCGGCGTTGGCTTATGAGCTGGGGATTGGGTTTATTCCCGTCCGCAAACCAGGCAAGCTGCCAGCCGCAGTCCACAAGATCGAATATGCCCTCGAATATGGCACGGATGCGCTAGAAATCCACAAAGATGCCTTTTCCCCCGGCAGTAGGATCGCGATCGTGGATGACTTAATCGCCACTGGCGGCACCGCCGCAGCCACAGCTAAACTATTACAAGGCATCGGCTGCAACCTGGTTGGCTGCGCCTTTGTCATCGAATTAGACGCCCTCAATGGTCGATCGCATTTACCCGAAATCCCGATCGTCTCCCTCGTCCACTACTAAACCCTTTATTGCTCCCCGCTCCCCGCTCCCCGCTCCCCGCTTTGTACGGAAACCCCTAGACCGCAAACCCCAAGATTGGGCGATAATAAAAAGAATCGAAATATATTGGCATAGCTATGATACCTACCGTAATCGAACAATCTGGTAGAGGCGAACGCGCCTTTGATATTTATTCGCGGCTATTGCGCGATCGCATTATTTTCTTGGGCGATCAAGTTACTTCCGATTTAGCCAATCTGATCGTCGCCCAACTGCTCTTTTTGGAAGCCGAAGATCCAGAGAAAGATATCTATCTATATATCAATTCTCCTGGTGGTTCGGTATCGGCTGGGATGGGCATCTTCGATACGATGAACCAAATTCGCCCCGACGTCTGTACTGTCTGCATGGGCTTTGCTGCCAGCATGGGCGCGTTCCTGTTGAGTGCTGGAGCCAAAGGCAAACGGACGAGCTTACCCAGTTCGCGAATCATGATTCACCAGCCGTTAGGTGGTGCTCAGGGACAAGCGACAGATATCGCTATCCAAGCGAAGGAAATCCTCTACATCAAGGGCAAATTAAACGATCTCTTGGCCGATCATACCGGACAACCGTTATCGAAAATCCAAGAAGATACCGATCGCGATTTCTACATGTCGGCTGTCGAAGCTAAAGAATATGGCTTAATCGACACTGTGATCGATCGACGTGTCAGTGCTTCAAATCCACCATTGGCTCTAGTTCAGTAAGTTAATAGGGGCACAAGTGCCTCGTGTAATTTTGAGATTGGTTTCGCAAGGAAACCAATCTATTTTTTTGCTGATTTAATTAAATCGATCGTCGATCGATTGCGATCGATTAAATTAGATCTTTTATGGCAATTCAGATAAAAATTTTACAGTCAAGGGATAGCTGTAAATCCTGCCATACATCGCTAACACAGCAGCAACAATCGGTAGCAAAAATGCTGAAAACATGAGTATTCCAACTAAAAAGATAGCAGGATAAGCAATAATTCCTACAAAAGATTGACTGATATTTGTTGGTAAAACGCCACAGATAACACCTAGCAATCCAGCGACGACAAATAGATATAGAAAGAGTGAAGTTTGAAAATTTAGTGCAGATCTTCCAGATCGATCGACAAAAGGATGCTGATTTTTTGTAACTAGCCAAATTATCCAAGTTATCGGCAGACATATAATCGGAAGTAGAGTACAGAGCGCGTGCATTACTGCTGCCAAAATCCGAAAATTTAGTGGTATTTGTTGACGTGAATCTTCATTCATCAGCTCCTCCCTCTTGACGATCTTGATTTTTAAATTGCTTGGCTGTTACGACTCAGACTATGATTCGGGATTCTAAACATCTCGAAGAAAAGGATAAACTAACCGATTTTTGAAGTGGAGTCCTCTGAAGGCAAAGATACCGGCAATTACAGAATTGAGAGCATAAGCGATCGCGATACAATTCAGTGTAACCAAGCTGATGAGCACAAAATTAGTCCCCAGGGATTGTCCAAAATATCCGTTAACGGCTAATCCACAAGTACTGATGAATGCAAACACCAGGCATAGTATTAAGAGCGACATATTAAGAGTGTAATTTAGTACGCTCCTACCAGCGCGATCGACAAATGGATGGATTCTCCCTGTTAGCCGCCACTGAATCCAGGCGAGAACCGGCAGCAGAAAAATTGTTGGCAAGCCAAATAGAAAGTCGATTATTAATAAACCTTCAAGACTATAATTATTTCTGTTGAATATTAAAAGTGACAAGCCATAAACAGCAAAAATACTAGTTGGGATGCCAATAATTGCGTGTGATATGGCTGCTAACGCTCTGATTTTTGGGGATAGACGATCGTTCACGATTCACCTCCAGTGCCAGCTACTAAATGCGCTCCTGCCGCACCATCTCGATAGAAGATATTAAAAGTATCGAACGGAATTAATTTACCATTAGTCTGCGCCATGTGAATGCACGATCGCTTAACCGATCGAACATCAAAGTTATAGGGATCGAGAAACTGGACGATCAGAATCCGAAATACATTCTCATAAGTTAATCCCTGCGGTACGGCAACTAATGGCAAGCAACATAATAGTTGCTCCATTTTCATCGCCGACATCGTTGGCGAATTCCCCGTCGAAAATAGATCGAATAGTTTCTGCTTGAGCGTGTCATTCTGCTCGTACACGATCGAATTGGGCATTAATTTAATAAATGTACTCGGATCGACTAAACCTGCCAGCGGAATGACTTTACCATCGACTTTTAGAGCATAGCCCATTGCCAAACAATCGGGATGACAGGGGACGGGCAGTAAATCTTCAGATTTAAAATGAGGGCTTTGTTCGAGAATCGATCGCCGTACTGCTGTGAGTGGATAGCGATCGACTTTGGGATCGAAACCCTCTAATCTGCCAGCAACTTGAATCGGTTGAAATGTCACGCCGCGTACGCACTTTTGTGCCAAGGCGTAGTCGATAATTTTCCCTAGTTCGTTATCATTCAATCCTTTTTTGACGGTAACGACTAAAGTCGTCGAAATATTAAATTCATTCAGGTTATCGATCGCTTGTTGTCGCAGTTGCCGTAAATCCGCCCCCCGCAACTCCTTGAGTGCTTTGGCTTCAAAACTATCAAATTGCAGATAAACTTCAATCCCAGGCAAATAACCAGCTAATCGTTCGCAAAATGCGCGATCGGTGGCAATGCGAACGCCATTAGTATTGATCATTAGATGCTTAATCGGCTTAGTTTTTGCCAAATC
>NZ_JANPGM010000602.1:0-10297 GCF_031423935.1 Chamaesiphon sp. VAR_69_metabat_338 | reverse complement strand
TGTCTTTAACTAGGGTGTCTACGAGAATCTGACTAGTGTTATAGCCCTTCTCCGCAAAGTAAGTAGGATGCTTGGTTTCGGGATAGATGCCGATTTTCTTGCCCGTCTCGGTTTCGGTTTTTTTGACCAAGGCGATGATTTCGTCTAAGGTAGGGATTTCATAGACCCCATCAAAAGTACGATCGCGGAAAGATAACCGCTCGACCGCTCGCAGTGTCTTGATTTCCGCTAACGTAAAGTCTTCCGCAAACCAGCCAGTAGTCGAAACACCATCGACAATTTTGGTAGTTTTGCGACTGGCAAATTCTGGATGGTTGGAAACGTCGGTAGTGTCGGTGATATCTGGCTCGTGACGGGCAATTAATACGCCATCTTTAGTCGTGACCAAGTCTGGTTCGATATAGTCAGCACCGCGCTCGATCGCCAGTTGATAGGAGGCGATCGTATGTTCGGGACGCTCTCCAGATGCCCCGCGATGGCCGATGACGATCGGGGCTTTGCCGCTGAGGGTATTGAATGTGTTGTAATTAGGCGTGGCAATTGGAGCTTCTAAGAGTTTGCCCGTAGCATCGAAGTGGAGGGTATAAGGGCCAAATTCATCGCCGATCCAAATCGAACCATCGGCGGCAATATTGAAAGATTCGATATCAAAATCTGCGCCGGTTAATAACCGTTGGCGTAGCCTCTCCTCTGGAGAATCGGTCGTATTATTATTGACGATCGCAAATCCCGCTTTTTTGTCAGGGTCGGATAATTGAATAAAGTCACCAATTTTCACCGTCCCGTCGCCACCCAAACCTTGAAAGCTGGGATTAGCTTTGTAAATCCGCAACAAGAAGTCCGAACTATTTGATTTAGCACCATAGCCATTATCGGCCATGAACCAGTAATTGCCACTGTCGGCAAATTGCACCGCGCTAAAACCTTGCACTGGTTGGCTGGAGAAGGGAGTTGTGCGACCGTTGGTAGTGCCGGTAATCGATGCACCAGATGCTGGCCCCGACGCAAAAGTATCAGCAGGTAGTGACGCGTAACCTTTTAATGAAGTCATAGTCAGTTGGGTGTGTTTTCTATGAGGATGATGAGGAATCTGCTAATAACGACACGATCGGGGTTTGGGAATGCTGTTGCCAACTTTGATGTCGCGATCGATAGCCCGATCGATCGCGACAAGTGACAATAAAATTTAGTATTTTTATGACTGCTTTCACTTCGCTAGTCGCGATCGGCACTGATTTTTTATGGCAATAATTGCAGCATCACTATACCAGGCACAGATTAAGAATTAGTTATTTCAACGTGCTGCTTTTTACAGAATATCGAATTGTTTTATTTGAAAAAATATGATAATTGACACCGATCGGGCAAGATTTTATCGATCGGAAATAGCTGACTAGAAATCTGGCGATCGAGAGTCATGGTTGACGATAGCAATCCTATTCGATTTGCAAGAATATTGTAGAGGGCGCGGCGATCGAGAAGCTTAGCGCACCATAGGGAATAGCTCGATCCAATAAATCTCCCGAATTATTTAGGATTGCTCTTGCGATCGATAGCTGCGATCGCCGATCGAACATTGAGGATCGATCGGTGGGATTCGATCGCGACGCCATCCTTAGTCAAAGCCGGATTAATAACATCGCACGCTGTGGAATTAAGCTGCACCAACACTTCGATCGATACTAAAGCATTCAGCAGCGTGGAAAAAATCGTCGTTATTGTGTTGTGTATTCAGACACTTTTAATCGATTCTTAACCGCTTAATCATAGGGACTTAACAATGGGCAACTCTAATATAAAGGTTGGCATTATTACAGATATCTCTAGGTGTTGCTAGTGCTACATCTTCAGGTGCAATCCTCCACAAAAACATCGGATTTGGGTAATTGATATTTTAGTAGCTGTCTGCGATCGAGTGTAGGCAGAGTATTCGTTCGGTAAGTTTATGAGTTCGACTGCAAATCATCTCCACCAAACATAGGCAGGTTATCTACAATGGCTAAGAATACGATTATCATGATTGGCGATGGGATGGGCTGGGAAATGACCCGCGCCGCTGCTATCTACAAGCAAATCCAAGAAGGTAAAACTGGTACTAGCCTCAGCGATTACTATACCGCTGGCAAAGGTACGGGGCTGAACATGCAAACGTTGACGGGTTATACCCTGGCAACGACTTACGGCACAACAGTACCAAACAGTTCGGGGGTTTATAATACGGGTCAAGCCGCGATCGCCGATAGTAAGGGCGTTGTTGGTAACACGGGACTGACGACGACTACCAATGTTACCTATTCAGACATTACTGGCTTTGATTTCAACACCACTTTCAACCCTGGTACCACCCCAACTGGTGGCGCAAAAGTTAGCGATGGAGTAGTTGGTAACTTAGTCGGTTACGATCCGGTCAAAGGTGGTGCCACTCCGTGGACTACGGGTACCGATAAAGAATATATCAAGTACAGCTATCCTGACTCGGCTAATACCGCGACGACGCTCTATTCTGGCGTTAAAACTTATAACGGTGCGGTCGGTGTAGATATCTTTGAAAATCCGGTCGAGAGCGTCTTATCAAAAGCCGCTCAGGTAGGCAAATCGACTGGTCTAGTCACTTCCGTCCCGATCGACCACGCCACCCCCGCTGCTGCCGCTGCTAACGTCAATAACCGCAACAAATTTGACAACGGTTATGACGATACCGCGCTCGATAGCATTCTCCAGCAAGAACTCCGCGTTTATCAACCGACAGTCTTATTAGGTGGTGGGCACCCCCTGTCCTCGACGGGAAATGTCTTACCCAGTGGTGTAGAGCCAAGAGACAATACCTATATCAAAGAATCCACCTACCAAGAACTCAGCAAAAATCCGACCAGCAATATTTACGACTATACTTTCGTAGAGCGCGGGACAGATGCAGCGAGTAAACTTGCCAGTACTGCGGCCACGATCGATCCCGAAAAAGGCGATCGACTTTTGGGTTTGTATGGCGCGCGCGGTCAAGATGGTAACTTACCAGTTAGCTCTGCCAATGGTGACTACAGCACTACGGGTTTGGCAATGTTCACCGTCAACTCCACCAAAGGATTGAACCCCGACACCGTTCGCCCCTTAAAAGCGGGTGAGACTGATGCTTCATTTATCGCAACCGAGCGCAACCAAAACCCCACCCTCGACGATTTAACTAAAGCGGCACTCACCGTTTTGGGTAAAGATCCCGATGGGATGTGGCTGATGGTTGAAGGTGGCGATATTGACTGGGCTGCTCATGACAATAACATCGACAATCTCATCGGTGCGACTTTGGATTTCGATAAGGCTGTTGGATCGGTCATCGATTGGATTAATAAAAACGGCGGTTGGGCGGATAACGAACTGATCGTCACTGCCGACCACGACCATTATCTGACTCTCAATGGCGACTTCCCCACATTAGTCCAGAAAAATGCTAGCAATGGCATCAGCGCACTGACTGACAACGATACGATCGCTGGCTCCGGTCAAGAGTGGGGATCTAGCACTACCGATAAATATGACTGGGGCAATCACAGCAACCGCCCCGTTCCCGTTTATTACCAAGGGCCAGAATCCTCGCTGTTGACAGCTTCGATCGGGACTGGCTATGAAGCATACGGTAAAGAGGTCAAGGGCATTCCTGGTTTAATCGACCAAGTAGATATCGCCCAAACGATGTTTGCCTCGGTTGCGGAAACCAGCCAGCAAAATCTGGTATCGGGAACTCCTGGTAGCGACACCGAAATCGCCAAGGTCGGCGGCACGATCGATGGCGTCCAGGATACGATCTATACGGGCGACGGTAATGACACGATCGATCTCGCTTTTAATACCAATGGCCGGAATAACACGGTAGATGCTGGTAAAGGTGATGACACGATTTTTGTCAGCCGCAATGACACCGTATTTGGCGGTGAAGGTAACGATACCTTCTATGCGATCGATAGCAAAGGCGAAAACCGGATGTCTGGCGGTGCTGGCAATGATACCTTCTATCTGGGCAGCAACGATCTCGCCCTCGGTGGCGATGGTAACGATAAATTCTACGCTGGTAGCGGCGGTGGTAACACCCTCTCTGGCGGTGCTGGTGCCGACCAGTTCTGGATTGCGACTGGCTCGCTACCGAGTTCTGCCAATACGATTACTGATTTCCAAATCGGTACTGACGTCATTGGTGTCTCTGGATCTAAGAGCTTGGGCATTAGCAGCAGCACGCTGAAATTAAATCAAACAAGTGCGGATACATCGATTAACTTTGGCACCCAAACCTTGGCAGTCCTGACGGGTATTCAGGCTAACAGCTTGAGTACTAGCAATTCCAGTCAGTTTGTCTTTAGCTAATTGCGAATCGATCGACAGATAAAGTGCCAGCAATAGATCCAGGGTACCCACGAGCGGGTACCCTCTTTTATTGGTGCAAACTTCTCGATCGAGAAGTTCTCCCTTTGTTGTAGGAAGCTCGAATTGCAAATATATTAAAAGTGGTGATTTAAGGGCACCGACCTCATACTTCAATTGTGACAATCGCTCTATCGATCGTTTAGAATTGGATTTAAAGAGATTAACCAGACGTTAATATCGGCATAACCCGGTACCGAGCAATTACTGAGATAATCAGTACAGAGTGCTACTGAGTTGGCCTTCACACAAAAGCATCATCATGAAGATAACTGCAAACTTGTTAGATCCCAGCATGGCGACTTCCACTTTACCTCCAACCGATCGACCTGCACCACCACAACTAGAAACCGACCTTGACACACCACTGAAGCGATTGTGTAAAAACGCGATGTCGGGTGAGGAGGCGATCGCGCTATTGCAGAAATTTTGGATGCTGCCGCAATTGCAGCGAGAACTGATCCTAGATGCGGAGCTAGCTAACGTTAATTGCACTCAAGAAGAAATTTTTGGTGCCTACAAAATTTTCTATCAACAGTATCAGATTAATTCCGATGCCGATCGCGATAATTGGTTAATTCGCAATAAATGTACGCTAGCGCAATTAGAACATTCAGTGCTCCGTACCCTCAAGCTCGATCGCTTCAAACAAATGACGTTTGGGCATAAAGTTGAATCGTACTTTTTGCAGCGCAAAAACAAACTCGATCGGGCGATTTATTCATTATTACGTGTTAAAGATCCCCATTTAGCTCAAGAACTATTTTTTCGGATTCAGGATGGGGAAGCTACGTTTGCCGAACTTGTGAAGCAGTATTCCGGTGGCAAAGAAGCTGATGTCGGTGGCGTAGTCGGCCCTCACGAGCTATCGGTACCCCACCCAGTTTTGGCCCAAAAGCTCAGCTCGCTTCAGCCAGGAGAATTGGCACCACCACTGCAAGTGGCTGACTGGTTTGCGATCGTCAGACTCGAAAAATTTATTCCCGCTCAACTAGATAAAGTCACTCAGACGCGATTGATTGATGAGTTGTACGAGCAATGGCTTCAGTCTCGTTTGCATGAATTAAGTATCGACACATAAATGGGGCGATCTGCGCTAAATCCCGATCTTTAATGCTTGCATCAAACAACAGATTTTTAAAGAGCGAAGCTTGGTAACGAGAAAAAATAACGATCGATTACGTCTCAGGTTTGCACCGCATTCTCCCGCTCGATCGGTTGCAGCAGATCCCTATAAATTTAAACTTTAACATCGTCATGACCTATACGCCGCTCGCCCCAGAAGCTTTTCTGGCTCAAATCGAACCCTTTAGTCAGCTTTCCAAACAGACCCAATCCCAGCTGGCCAAAATCGCGCAGTATTATCGCTATCATGTCGGTCAACCGATTGCCCTGCGAGATCGACTTTCAGCCCAGGTAAATATCGTCGTCGAGGGTACTGTCCGCCTGCTGGGGTACCCGTCCGAGCATACATCTCCAGTGACGCTCGAACGCCTGGAAGCGGGGAGTACGATCGGCGCGATCGGGATGATTCGCGGTCTACCCTGCGAGTCGGCGATCGCCTCGACTGAGACAATTTGTCTGACGATTCCCGCCGAATCATTCATGCGGCTGGTCGCCAAAGAACCGATTCTCAGAGATCATTTTTTCAATCGACCGAGGGCGATCGAAATCTTTGAAGTATTGCGGCTGCAACTAGAACAACATCCCAATCAAGAACAATTACTCGAATTATTAGAGGTTGATTCCCTCAAAAAGTTGGCACTCAAAGCCGCTGATTCGGCAGTGGTTTACACCTCCCCCGCCGAGATTCCTGCCGCCCAGAGCAATTGGGATTGGTTTGTGGCTAGTCAGGATTCAGAACCAGGCGACGAGAGACTTTACAAGATCGGAGATCGCGTCGATTTAGAGATCGTCCCGGCGAGAACCAAACTCCGACTGCTGGGGATTTCTCCCAAAATTTTACAAGTTCCCACCGCTCAAGAGCAGCTCGATCGCACGATCGATATCGAAGCGGATACCGTCTTCTCTACTCCTAGCGAACTGGCTGTGGCGCAACCGCCATCGATTCCCTACGCGCCCGATTTGCCGCTAGCACTCAACACGGCTACCAAATCGCGCCAAAAATATCAAATCGTCCGGGGTAAAGGTCAGGTCGATGGCAGTGTCGCCTGTTTTGAAATGCTCGCCAACCAGTTCAAAATGCCCTTCAGACGCGATTCCGTTCGCAAGGTGATTGCCAATCATGTCGAGCAATCTGGGGGGGTGTCGCTCCAATTTTGCGGGGCTGTGGCAGACTTTTTAGGACTTCAGGGTCAACTCGCCTCAATTCCGATCTCCGATCTCCAGCGGATTCAGGTGCCCGCATTGATTAAGTGGGAAGACCGCTTGGCGGTCGTTTGTGCGGTTTCTCATCAGTCAGTGACGATCGCTTTACCCGATAGTGGCTTAATTAAGCGATCGCCCCAAGAATTACTCCTCAACCAGGAATCGAAACCGGATGCTCCCGCTCCGGATCTGATTTCGATTCTCTTAGTTCAGACTACCCAGTATACCCCCGAACAAAAGTTTGGCATCGGCTGGTTTTGGCCGGCAATGGTGCAGTATAAGGGAGTATTGATCGAGGTTTTAATTGCCTCTTTTTTCATTCAACTCTTCGGGCTGGCGAATCCGCTGATTACGCAGACAATTATCGATCGAGTAGTGCTGCAAAATAGTGCCACCGCTCTCAACGTGTTTGGCGTGCTGCTGATTGGCGTAGCCATCGGCGAAGCATTATTGACCAGTCTGCGTACATTTCTCTTTGTCGATACTACCAATCGGATCGATTTGGCTTTGGGTTCGCAAATTATCGATCGCTTACTCAGATTGCCCTTGCGGTACTTCGAGCGTCGCTCTGTAGGGGAACTATCGACCCGCATCAACGAACTCGAAAATATCCGCCAGTTTTTGACCGGCACCGCCTTAACCGTCGTCCTCGATTCGGTCTTTTCGGTGGTCTACATCATCGTGATGTTAATTTATAGCTGGCAGTTGACGCTAGTCGCCTTGGCAACTTTACCATTGTGCATCCTGATTACCACCTTGGTATCGCCGATCGCCCGCAAACAGCTTCGCACTAAAGCCGAACGCAATGCTCGATCGCAGTCGCACCTAGTCGAAGTCATCGCTGGCATCCAAACTGTCAAGGCTCAAAACGTCGAATTGCGATCGCGGTGGAAATGGCAAGAACGCTATACGCAGTACGTAATGGCGGGATTCCAAACCGTGAAGACTTTTACCACCGCCAATTCGGCTACCACCTTTCTCAATCAGCTCTCTAGTCTGTTAGTACTGTGGGTGGGTGCTTATTTAGTCTTAGATGGCAAACTCACCTTAGGACAACTGATCGCATTCCGGATTATTTCCGGCTACGTCACCAGCCCCCTGCTACGGTTGACCCAACTGTGGCAAAACTTTCAGGAGACAGCAATTTCCCTCGAACGGATCGCCGATATTCTGGATACACCGATGGAATCCACCGAGATCGATCGCGGCAATATCCCGATGCCAACGATTTGCGGTAAGGTCAAATTCGATAACGTTTCCTTCCGGTTTGCCCCCAGTGGCCCTCTCAATTTAGATGGCGTCAGTTTAGAATTTGCGGCGGGTCAATTTATTGGGGTGGTCGGTCAAAGCGGCTCCGGTAAGAGTACGCTGATGAAACTATTACCGCGCTTGTATCCGCTCGAATCCGGTCGGATCTCGATCGATGATTATGATATCGCCAAGGTCGAACTCTATTCCCTGCGCCAGCAAATCGGCATCGTCCCCCAAGATACCCTGCTATTTGAAGGTAGCGTCCAGGAAAATATCGCCCTCAATTATCCCGATGCGACTACCGACCAGATTATTGAGGCTGCGAGAATTGCCTACGCTCATGACTTTATCATGCAGCTCCCGAATGGCTATAACTCGCAAGTCGGCGAACGCGGCTCCAGCTTGTCAGGCGGACAACGCCAACGGATTGCGATCGCGCGGACGATCCTCCAAAACCCTCGCTTATTAATCTTGGACGAGGCAACTAGTGCCCTCGATTATGAATCCGAGCGACAAGTGTGTACGAATATCGCTGCGGCATTAGCAGACAGAACGGTGTTCTTTATCACCCATCGCCTGACTACCATCCGCAATGCCGATACGATCTTGATGATGGATCGCGGACTTGTCGCCGAACAGGGGACTCATGACGAGCTGATGGCTCTCAAAGGTCGCTATTACTGCTTGTATCAACAACAAGACTCTCAACTCTAAATTCGATCGATGTAGATTGATATCGATCGGCACATCGGCTAAGACACAAACCCGACTTTTTGGAAAAGTCGGGTTTGTAACCGCACTAGTATCGATCGCTTGTCGGTCGCTTAGTGCTAGCTCAATTTACCACCACAACGTTTGCAAAAATTGGCATCGAAATCGTGGCTAGCTAGTTGACACTTAGGGCACACCGAACTGAGCTTGTTCGCACTTTTAGCAACTTGTTTGATGAGATCGCCTAATTGCCAAGGAATCAGCGCGATCCCAGACAGAATCATTAATACTGTCATCAGTTTTCCAGCATCAGATGTCGGCGTAATATCGCCAAATCCGACAGTCGTCATGGTCGCAACGGCAAAATAAACGGCATCAAAAAAAGTAGCAAATTTGGGATTTACGGGATGCTCGACTTGATAAATCAAGCCTGAGTAGATAAAGATAATCGAAAAGATCGTAAATAAAATGCGAGTGACGATCGAGCTATCCTCGCGATCGAGATTACCAAGCAGAGCTTTACCTTCGATAAATCTTAACAGCCGCAAAATCCGAAACCAGCGCAAAATCCGAATGAAACTGACATCGGTAATCCCTGTCAATACTGGCAAAATTGCAATCAGATCGATCGTCGAGTAAAAGCTAAATAGATACTTTAATTTATCTGGGGCGGCAATCAACCGCAGGAGATATTCGATCGCAAAAATTGTCAGGATAATTAGATCGATCCGACTGAGTAGCGATCGCAGATCCGGCGCAAGTGGATATGTTTCGGCAACGAAAATACCCGTTGAAGCGAGAACTAAACCTGTAATCGCTAAATTGACAATACGACCGACCGGATGTTCGAGATCTTCGAGGTAGAGCGAGATTTTGTCTGCAAGAATCATAGTGAAATTTCAGGATGCAGGATGTTAAATTGGTTGAGAGTCGATCGACACAAGTATGCTCGGCAGTAAAAATAAACTCGTTATAATAATAGCTAGCTGGAGTAGTCGCTGTGACTACCGATCGAGATTAAGTGCAAATAACCATTACCCAACTTGCGAACGATTATGGCTAAATGGGATGCAGGCAGGTTTTTAAATACCGTTAGCTATTTTGAAGCAATTCCGGTCGTCAGCGATGTCCAACGCTGGTTGACGGGTAGAACTAATCATCAAGCTACTACTGATGGAGGGAGAACTGTGGGTACGATTTTGGTAGTAGGCGCGATGAGCGAAATCGGCCAATTAGTCATCGAGCAATTAGTCAAAAGCGGTTATAAAGTCAGAGCCGCGATCGCCGATCTGAGCATGACACCGTTTAGCGTACCGGCAAATGTAGAGTTTGTGCGTGTCGAACTTGACGATAGTAGTACGGGTAATAATAGCTTTACCGATCGAGTCATGCAAGGGGTGCGATCGATTATTGTCTGTCCGGAAGCGGGATCTGCGCTAGCTGCTAACACTTTAGACAATTTGACGATGGCGGCGATTACCTATTTACCTACAGATAATCAATTAGAACTGTTTGATTTTACCCACCCGACGATCGATCTTCAGGCGACTTGGGGCGCAGTGGACGACGTGGTGATGGGTGGGGTGAGTGAGAGCGG
>NZ_JANPGM010000601.1:0-2804 GCF_031423935.1 Chamaesiphon sp. VAR_69_metabat_338 | reverse complement strand
GATAGTTTCGACAGACACGTTAGGATTTCCTCTTTGGTTTATGGGACAACTCTCTTTATTATGCCCCAACCAGAGTGGGGTTTGCTGGAGCTAGCGGAAATGTCTAACATAGTTAGTAGAGCGACTATCTCCACACTCCCTTCACGCCATGACCACAACTACGCCACTCATTTCCACACAACCGCTGCCCGGTCAATATTGGCATTGGCGGGGAGAGCAGATTTATTACGTGTGTGCGGGTGAAGCCAAAGCCCACAGACCGCCGCTACTATTGATTCATGGCTTTGGCGCATCGACCGATCATTGGCGCAAGAATATCTCCGAACTCAGTCAAGAATTCCAGGTTTGGGCGATCGATCTATTGGGATTTGGGCGTGCGGCGAAGCCAGCCTGGAACTATACAGCCGAGCTGTGGCGATCGCAATTACACGATTTCATCACCGAAGTCATCGGTCAACCTGTTGTCTTAGCGGGTAACTCACTCGGCGGTTATGCAGCATTGTGCGTTGCCGCCGAACATCCCGAATCCGCTGCTGGTCTGATTTTGCTCAATAGTGCTGGCCCCTTTACCGACAGCACTCATCCCAAGGAACCAAACCTATTTCAAAAAGCAATCAATCAACTATTAACTGGATTTTTGCGGCATCCGATCGGGAATTCATTACTTTATAAATTCGTGCAGCGGAAAGCATTTATTCGCAATACGCTCAAGAAAGTATATGTAGATGAAACGGCTGTTACCGAGCAGTTAGTCGATGAAATTTATCGCCCTTCTTGCGATCGCGGTGCGCCCCAAGTATTCGGCTCGATCTTTAGCAACCAACAAGGCGAAAAAGTCGATGTGTTGCTGGGCAAAATGCAGTGTCCCTTGCTGATGATTTGGGGAGAAGGGGATCCCTGGATCGATGCCCGCAATCGTGGTGCCAAATTCCGCGAATATTATCCGCAATTGCAAGAATATTACCTATCAGCAGGGCACTGTCCCCATGATGAGAGTCCAACTCAAGTAAATGCGATCGTTCATAATTGGGTCAAAGAATACTGTCGATCGACCTTAAATTAATAATTGATAATTGATAACTATTAAATTATCAATTATCAACTATCAATTTTTAACCCAGATAACGTAGAGCTGTCACCTCATCTGCTGACAATTCCCAGCCTAATGCGCCAGCATTTTGCTCCACTTGGGCGGCAGTTTTAATCCCAGGGATCGGAATCACACCGGGCTGACACATCAGCCAATTGAGAGCTACCTGAGCGGGCGTTTTTGAGTATTTATTGCCTAATTCCTGGAGCTTATCCAACATGGGTTGAAGTTTCTGCAAGCCAGCCGCCTGAAACCGACGATCGAGACTGCGCGCACCACTGGGCGGATTGCTAGCCGTATACTTACCCGAAAGCAATCCTTGAGCCAGCGGACTATAGGCCAAAATTGTCACATCTAACTCCCGAGCGGTGGCTAAGACACCATTTGTTTCGATTTCGCGAGTAATTAGCGAATACCGCATTTGATTGACAGCCAATGGCACACCGCGTCGGGCGAGGAGGCGATGGGCTTCGCGAAGTTGGTCGGCACTATAATTGCTCACGCCGATCGCTTTAATCCTGCCTTGCTCCACCTCATCAGCTAGCGCATTCATCAACCCTTCTTGGCTCAGGAAGAATGGTGCGGGAAAGTGAACTTGATAAAGATCGATCGAGGACATTTTTAAGCGTTTGAGGCTAGCTGTGAGGGCATCGGCCACATCTTCAGTGCGAAACCGCCAAGGTAGCGGCATGTATTTTGTCGCAATTTGAATAGGGGCATTGGTTTCTTTGACAAATTTACCGATGAGTTCTTCAGATTTACCCAGCCCATACACTTCTGCCGTATCGAGAAAGGTCACTCCGGCGGCAACTGCGGCTTGAAAAGCTAGCCGCAACTCCAGTTCACCATAATCTTTTCCATACCCCCAAAAGAGAGAATCACCCCAAGCCCAAGTGCCAAATCCGATCGGTGTTACTTCAATGCCAGTCTTGCCAAGGATCGTAGTTGCCATAATTGCGGGAAATAACAAAGAATATCTCTTGATTTTAACGAAAACCACAGTCGGGAATGACTGCGCTCATCGATTGCCGTCCGATGGGTGCCCCGTATTTTAGCGATATTAGCAACGATCGAGACCTAATTACCAACTGCAAGTAAAATTTGGCCAGAATCGAGTGCGTTAAAATGAAGCTGAGAAATCATGAGGTGCAATCGTGGCGAATCTTTTCCAAACAGCTTGGTCAGAAATAATTGCCAATATCCAAAAATCGCGAAAATCTCAAGCGATTCGACTGTATGCACGTCGCCTCGGGCGGCTACTTCAAGCTCGATATGGCAAACAAGATTCATATACGCCCCTCCAAGTCAAAACCGCGATCGATGAAGCAGGCTTCAACACTAACTACGAGGGCTATGGATTGGCAATATATTGCAACGATCTTGACTTTAATAGTTATCACCATTCACTCGGTGAATCTTGCGATTATCAAGCGATGCAAAGTGAGATCGGTCAGTGCTTATTTGGTAACAATGTAGAATTCAACATGACGATGGTGCTCGATCCTGACTTTCAGTCAGCGGCTAATGGGCATCATCACGATTCAGGTACTTCGGCACCTGCGGAACAGGTTCAGCAGCATCATGATGGCGGTCATACCAGTGTTGGGCATCATGATGCTGGTAGCTATACTGGCGGAGATTTTGGAGGTGGAGATTTTGGTGGTGGAAATTATTAAAGATTGAGTATCGATCGCGTTAAGTAGCTAGGCGAAAT
>NZ_JANPGM010000600.1:0-14311 GCF_031423935.1 Chamaesiphon sp. VAR_69_metabat_338 | reverse complement strand
GAATAGGGGTTAGAGTTAACGATCGAAACTGCGTTTCTACTTTCTACTATTCCCAATCTTCTATTCCCTAACCCCTACCCTCTATCCCCTAATCTCACTGTTGAACCTGTAACTTACTAACTTTCAACTTAAATTCGCCGCTACTAGTTTCGCCAAAACCTTGGACGCGGACGACGTAGGTGCCAGCATCTTTGATTCTGGTAAATAGCAGGGAATTACTAGTGCCATCGGGGCCATCATCATTTTTGCCGAGCGTTTTACCTTCGGCATTCATTAACATGACAACCGGATCGAAGGATTCCGAAGATAGCTCGATCGCAATCCGATCTCCTGCTTTGAGCGAGATGGCATAATCGCGGGCAAAACCACCATCGCCAGTGGGAATGTCGCGATCGGATAGTGTTTCTTTGACTTCAATATTTGGCAATAATTTAACTGGGGCATACACAAACGTGCTGACGCGCGGCACGGGATTGCCCTCAACTTTTGTGCGCGGTACGGCACTGACACTCATCCCAAATCCGATCTGAGCTAAGATGAGACTAAATCCGAATAGGTAGCGACCGAATTGTTTATTTAAAGACATAGTAAAAGCCGATCGATCGGCATCGAATGTAATTGCTGCTAAAAGTTGGCCGTGGTGTCGATCGCTAGCGAGAAGATTGTCGAGGTCGATCGAGGAACATATTAATTAGCAAGCAAATAACTCCCAAATTGATCGATACATCTGCCCAATTGAAGATTGGAAATGCCCAATTGAAGGCGGGAAATCTCAGAAATGGCAATTCAATGAAATCTACAACGGAGCCGTTAAAGAATAGCCGATCGATCCCATTGCCCGCCGCGCCTGCCAGGATCAGCCCAAATCCTAGCTGCTCCCAAATACTACCAAAGATCTTGGTAATACCAATGCCAATTAGGATCGCACTCACAATTAACGACAACCAGGGTAACAAGGGATTGCCTTCTAACATCGAAAAGCCAGCCCCCCGATTGCGGATATAAGTAAAATTCAGCAGATTGGGAACGATCGAGATCGATGTTCTTTGGATGCGCAGATTTTCGACGATCGCGCGTTTACTCAAGATATCGATGACAATATTCGTAACACCAGCTACCCAAAAATAATAATTTCTAATTTTCATGTAATCGAATACTAGTAAAACATCAGTCTGCGTAAAACAAAAGTAATTAGGGTTGCGGCACATCCTAGCACTAGTTGACCGATCGCAGGCTCGATCGAATAAGTGCCGATCGCTTCTACTAGTTTGAATTCACCTGGGTTTTGCCAGCTAACTATCTGAAATAAAATTAAATAGCTAATCCCGACAGCATGAATTGTCAACAGACCGCACAAACAACTCAATCCCATTTGTTCTAATGATGGTGTCGATCGCAATTCACCGCGATCGAAGCGGCGACGAAAAGCTAGCTGTCCGCACACCCAAGCTCCCGGAATAAAGCCGAGTAAATAACCAAAAGCTGGTTTCTGGAAATAGCCAATGCCACCACCATCATTAAACACTTGCCAGCCGATCGAGCCGACAAATAAGTAGGCAATTTGCGAGAGTGCGCCAGCAGTTCTACCACCCAAGCAGCCGATCGATAATACCGCACCAACTTGACACTTAAACCCTAACGGGTAGGCCGCAACCCCGCCAGCATTGAGCCATTGCCACGGGGAACTGGTTACATAGACGGGAATGAAGCTAGCACCGATCGTCAGCACTAAGCCCACGATCGTCCACATGAAAATATAGGGGCGAGGGATACTCATGTCAGTGGTAAGGAAGGGGGAAAATAGGGTAACGATCTCCAGGCGATATGTTGTCGATTCTCTACAGGAGAGGCTGCGCCAACGACAATATTTGGTTGGTGCTAATCCGATTGACTAAGTTAATCCTTGTCTATCGATCGCCAATAGTCAAGCTGGCAAATTGCAATAATGCCTACATCCTACTACTCGCGCCAGCTCACCATTTGCGATCGAATTCGCGCTAGGATGGACAGTAATTTTGGAGTTTTAAATTTTCTAAGTTATAAATTATGTTTAAGCGTCTGTGGTCGCAGGTATTTGCGTTAGTGCTAGTTGTTGTCGTTGGTTTGGCTGGTTGTACGGCTAGCCCTGGCGGACTAGTTGGCAATTACAAGCAAGATACAATGACTGTCCTCAATAGTATGAAAGCAGTACTGGAGTTACCTAACGACTCCCCCGACAGATCTGCCGCTCAGTCGCTAGCGCGACAGAATATCAATGATTTTGCATCTCGCTATCGTCAAGATCCCGCGTTGACTAAACTGAGTTCTTTTACCAGTATGCGGACGGCTCTCAACTCGCTAGCAGCTCATTATGCCGCTTACCCCAATCGTCCGCTCCCAGATAAGCTCAAAACTAGTCTAGAGCAAAAATTCAAGCAAATTGAATCGGCATTACAACGTGGTGCCTAAGAGGATGTTTGCAAAGTCTGACCTGTTAAGCGCGAACCCTAGAAATCCCCCCTAGCCCCCCTTGAAAAGGGGGGAACCGGATTCAAAGTCCCCCTTTTTAAGGGGGATTTAGGGGGATTCAGGTCTATGAGCGAGCACAAAAGGGCTTTTCAGACATATTCTAACGATCGCCCCACAGGTAGCCTGATAAACGAGATCGCCAGCTAAAAATATTAGGAAGTAATCGATCGCGATTTTACGGATAAATCGGAACTTTATCCCCAAATTACTAGTCCCTCTCAACAGAGTTGAAGGAGAAGTCAATGCAAATTGGCTTCTCCTTTGCTGTAAGATGCTGACCTAATGCTAGAGAGCGATCGCAAGCGATACTATGGACTGTAAGCTACAAGCAAATCTACCGATCTCACTAGTGGCAGGGTATCGCCACCAGTGGCATCAAAAATTATTAGTAGGGGTACTAACGACAACTAGCTTCGCCACTCCGGGCTATGCTGCACCTGCGACACCCAACCCGCAGATGGCACCCAGCCCACAAGCGGCACCCAGCCCACAGACTGCACCCAGCCCGCAGACTGCACCTAGTGCAGATTATTGTCAGATTCCTGCCGCCGAAGTCAGTGCCAAAAATGTACTACGGCTAGCAGCGAAAAATGGCGATCGCAACAGCCAGAATAAGTACGCCGAGATCGTCAAAAAGCACGCTAATGACGTTACCCAGTGCCGCCAGAAAAGCTGGTTAAAAAATCAGGCCATTTGGGTGCGGCTCTATCCTTGCGATACGCGTCCTGGTGACTTAGAAGAAATTCTCGATCGGATGGTCAACAAAGGCTACAACCAAGTCTACGTCGCCACATTTTACGGTAAAGCCTTGTTGCCGCGATCGAGCAATCGCACGGCGTGGAACTCGGTACTAACCTCTAGAGGCACCGATAAAACCGATCTCCTCGCCGACTCGATCCAAAAAGGGCGCGAGCGCGGCATGAAAGTCTATGCCTGGATGTACAGTCTCAATTTCGGCCCCGAATACGCCGTCACCCCCGAAGGACAGTCAACAATTGCCATTAACGGACGCGGGGAAACTACCTTATTTGCTGGTGAAGAAGGCTTCCAAAAAGCCACCGATGGCCGGACTAGTTCCGTCTTATTTGTCGATCCCTACAGCACCAAAGCCAAAACAGACTACGAACAAATCGTCCGCGAAGTTGTCAATAGGAAACCCGACGGACTGCTGTTCGATTATATTCGCTTCCCGCGCGGTCAGGGGCCACAATCGATCGCCAGTCAGGTCAAAGACTTATGGATTTATGGCGATGAATCTCGCAAAACTCTCGCATCCCTGGCTCAAAATCAAAAGGGTACCGACTTGATCGATCGCTTTTTGACCAAAGGGGGCATCACGATTAATGACCTCAAGGAGGTAGATAAACTCTATCCCAATGAAGTTTCACCCCTCTGGCAAGGTCGTACTCCCCTAGAAGCCGAAGCAACCATGTCCTACGAGGATAAATTCCCCTGGATCGAATGGGACTTATGGCAACTGACTCTCGCTCATGCCAGTCAAGGCGTAGTCAATTTCTTGAAATCAGCCTCTGCTCCAGTCGAGCAACAGCGACTTAGGTCTGGCGCAGTGTTTTTTCCTGAAGCCAATCAACCCGTCGGGCGCAGAGGCTATGATTCGCGCGTGCAACCTTGGGACAGGTTTACCACCAATGAATGGCACCCGATGGCTTATGCCACTTGCAATCGTAGTGATTGTATCGTCGAGCAAATCCGCCGCGTCCTCAATTTCGCACCCACTACTACCGAAGTGGTGCCAGCACTGGCCGGAAATTGGGGTCGCGCGACCGAAGGTCGTCCATCGCTGGAAGTCCAAATGGATGGCATTCACCGCAGTCTCCCTCGGATCCAGTCGATCAGCCACTTCGCTTTTTCGTGGCAAGAGCCGGAGTTGGATTATTATCGGAGTTCTTGTCAGTTGAAATGAGCGGGTAGAGGGTAGGGAATAGGGAATAGGGAATAGGGAATAGGAATAAAGAGTTTGGACGCAAGCGTCCTTTTCGCCCCTAGTCTCCTCGCCTCCTCGTCCCCCGTCTTCCCCTACCCTCTACCTCCTACCTCTGATATCTCATCCCTGGTAACTGAGTAACCAAACCGAGCAATTCTAACTGGAGGAGGATGCTCGAAACTGTTGCGACGGGGAGTTGGGAACTGGTGACTAGTTCGTCAAAACTAATTGGGAGATCGGTGACGAGCTGCCAAACTGGTTGTAACTCTATCTCGACGGCGATCGATGGCGCGGTAGGTGCGATCGATCTAGTGGTACTGGGATCGAGATCGGGCTGGCGATCG
Organism: Chamaesiphon sp. VAR_69_metabat_338; assembly: GCF_031423935.1. NCBI lineage: Bacteria > Bacillati > Cyanobacteriota > Cyanophyceae > Gomontiellales > Chamaesiphonaceae > Chamaesiphon > Chamaesiphon sp. VAR_69_metabat_338. Next base: position 9,514 of record NZ_JANPGM010000600.1, on the reverse strand, counting down.
GCAAACATATCCAATTGTCGATGGGGGTCGAGTTGGGGGATGGTGGCGAGTAATTCCAGCAGATGAGCGAGGCTGAGGATGGGCTGTGCGCCGCGAGTGAGGAGTCCCAGACCGCCGAGGGAGTTGGGATTGTCGATCGAGCCAGGGAGGACGTATACGTCGCGACCAAAATCATTGGCTTGATAGGCGGTAATTAGGGCACCGGATTTAGTGGGCGCATCGATGACGATCGTCACGCGGCTCAAGCCAGCGATAATCCGATTGCGGGCGGGAAAGTGCGATCGATCGGGTGGTGTGGCGGCGACATATTCGCTGACAATTAAGCCCTGCTGGGCGATCGCGGCAGCAAGCTGGTGATGGTGAGGCGGATAAACAATATCTAGTCCCGTCCCAATAACAGCGATCGTCCGTCCGCCAGCTTCTAGGCACGCACTATGAGCTTCGGCATCGATCCCCAGTGCCAAGCCTGAGACTACTGTAAACCCGTTTTGGGCGAGGAGCGTCGCAATCTTCCGCGCCCATTTTTTGCCATATTCCGATGGCGAACGGGTACCGACGATCGCAATTGTGGGTACTTCACCCCGATTTTCGGCGAGCGCGACCTGACCTCGGTAATAGAGCATACTCGGTGCCGAGGGAATTTCCGCCAACAGACGCGGATAATCGGCATCGGTACGCGCCCACCACAGGGGATTCTCGATCGCGTGGGTGGCGGATAGTTGCTGCGGGTCGATCTGCGCGCGCGACTCCATAATTTTGACGATCGATAGTTCGCCGATGCCATCGATCGCCAGCAATGCGCGATCGTCCGCCGTCCAAGCGGCTTCCAAGCTGCCAAAATGCTGGATCAGTCGATCGACCAAAATCGGCCCGACCCCACTCACCCGCGACCAAGCCAAGCAATAAATCCGTTCTTGCGACATCCGAGTCCTGTTCAGTTTGATTTTATTTATTATGCCCAGGATGAAGGTGATAGGGAATAGGGGGTAGGGAATAGGGGACGAGGTGACTGAGTGACCGATCGATAAAAGGACGCTTGCGTCCAAACTCTTTATCAACTATTCCCTATCCACTACCCCCTATTCCCTATCCCCTAAATTAAAAATCGGCATTTCCGGATCTACACAAATCGACCGACAGATCGTTATGATAGGGAGCGATTTGCAGTCGGCGCGATTGCTCTTACTACAAATCCCGTGCTGCTAACTTTCTAGTAGTATTATCTCTAAGCGTTACATGTTGTTCGGGTGAAATTTTGGCGGAACCTATCTACTTTGAACGAGATCGCTACGATCTACCCCTCCCACTCATTGAGTACGATCCGAATTTCGTATCTAGCGAAGGCGAAGCGACTCTCATTCAGACGATCCCCGATCCCGCAGAGCAGCAGCGGCGTATCTTCCAAGCCCTCTCGCAGGTATTGACACCGTTGGGGGTGAGATTTGAGTTTTCGATCCAACATCTGCCGCAAGCGGACGCATTTGATGCTCAGAGCTTACAGACGATGTTTCAGTCGCCCGATCTGAGTCGCGATCGCCTCGAATATCGACTGTTGGTGCGGTGTCACTCGCAAAAATCCTTAGAGTGCCAACTGCTAGCCGAACCGCTAGCCAGGGCACTGCGGGGGATTCAGCTCGAACATTTTACCGAAGCGATCGTCCAATTCGCGCGATCGCTGGATCGAGATGCGACCAAAAGTACCCCAGTCGCTCAGTGGCGATTGAAAGTCGATCTGACACCCCCAGCAATTCGGCTCAAAAGTTGGGCGCGCTGGGGTGATGTCCAAGCCATTACCCATTTACTCAATGATGCCCTCGCGCCTGAAGGCGTTCAGGTGAGTACCACGCTCAGAAATCTCACTTTACAAGTATTCTGCACGCTCAGACAGCCTGGAGCGACGCGGTTTCCCGCCAAAAAAATCGTCATCGATACGATCGCCCCATTATTGATTTCATTGACTCCCCAAGGGTTGCAAGGAGCCACGATTCACGGCTTGCAATCGCCGCTCGATCCCTACTCCCAGATGGAGGAGCCGCCGATCTGGATTCACTGGCTGGATCTCCCCGCTTTAGGCGATCCCAAGTTTTCACTCACACCGATTGCTCTAGCCGGACGCGGCGATCGCGAGGCACTGCATTTTATCCTCGAACGCTTGCTCAATCCCGATTTAGAGCAATATTTTGCGTTGGGTGGCATTAGTATATTCGTGCTCGATCGTCAGCGACTCGTCCATGTAATGAGCGAAGCACCCAATTGCCCGATTCAAAGTCAAGTAGCGACGACAGTAGTCAAAGTCATCAAGCAAATGCGGTTGCCGGGGATTCGCGGCGTGCGCGTCCACGGACGGCGTGCGGGACAATCGACATCACTGTGGACGCATGGAGTCGATTTCGATGCGCCCCAGCGGCTGCTAGCACCGCTGACGGTGCCTACCAGCCCTCGCTCGCCCCAACCAGCGACTGCCACACCCGCCAGCACTAGGGCGAATTGGCACGATCGGCTCGGCACATCATTAGTTGCCACGGGGATGTGGAAACCGCAACTCAATCTTGTCAACCCCAATCAACTCGCCTACCAACCCCGGTTTCAGTGGCAACCATCTCTCTTATTAGTGCTAGTCGGTTTGGGAGCGACAATTGCTGGAGATTTTGCAATTAAACTAGCCTTAGAAAGTAGGCAAGTCATCTCACAATCGACTGGGGAGACAACGACAACCCAGCTATCATTTAACAATCCGCTGCTAGAGCAAAAGCTCGCTCAGTATCAACTGCGGTGCTTGCAACATGGCGTCCCTGACGTGCTGATTATCGGCAGTTCGCGCGCGTTGCGGGGAGTCGATCCCGAAGTATTGCGGCGCGGGGCGATCGAGCGCGGCTATCGCAATCCCAAGTTATATAATTTTGGGATTAATGGTGCTACTGCTCAAGTTGTCGATCTGATTTTACGGCAACTATTAACATCCAAACAGTTACCAAAATTAGTGATCTGGGCGGATGGTGCGCGGGCATTTAATAGCGGACGCAGCGATCGCACTTACGAGGCAATTGCCCTATCCGATCGCTATCGCCATTTGGCTTTAATGTCGGGTTTAAATAATAGTAATTCGCCCCTCGCGCGAGTCCAGTCTACAGTTCGCGATGCCGCCCACGCGATCGATACCACGATCGATTTACAATTAGCTAAAGTATCGCCAGCCTATCAACATCGCGATCGACTAAAAACTTGGCTGCAAGCTAAAGTACCGTTAGGTATACCAAAGACCGATCTGCTAAATGCCAGTCAGCTCGATCCGAGTATTAATAGTGAAATTATTCCCAACGACAAGCATCAAGAAATTGATTTCGATGGATTTTTGCCGCTAGAAATTCAATTCGATCCGACTACTTATTATCAGAAATATACTAGGGTGACTGGTGAGAGTGACGGCGACTATGCAAATTTTCAACTAGCAGGCAATCAGGATCGCGCGTTGCATCAAACGATCGATTTATTAGCCAGCCATCAAATTCCCCTGGTATTTGTAAATATGCCGTTAACGGATCTATATCTAGATAAATATCGCAGCCAACATGAAGCTAGCTTCAAGCAATACATGCAACAACTGATGGACTCACATCAGCTTACTTTTGTCGATCTCGATGGGGTGCTAAATACGCGCCACGAGCTATTTTCCGATCCGAGTCATCTCAATCGATTTGGGGCGCAAGAAGTGAGTAAATATTTAGCTAAAACCGCTCGGGTTAAGTGGTAACTTTGGCAGCTAAGTCTCGCAAAGTCTGTTAAGCAAGTGCCTGAAATCTAGTTGGTGGGTAGCGGCTCCCGCACGCCTTTGTTTCCCCATTCCCCGCTCCCCGCCACCCGCCACCGCTTTTGCCAATCTTTTATTCACCTGGACTTGACTTGCGATCGTGAAATTTATCTCATCTAACTACGCGCTATTTCTAGGTATCACCCTGATCTGTTATTGGGGATTAGCCAGAACCCAAAATCAAAAGCTGTGGGCGATCGTGATTTCTAGCGTCCTGTTTTATATTTCTTTCAACCAGCTCCAATATTTTCCAGTCATTTTAATGATGGCACTGGTTAACTACTGGATTGGTAAGCTGTTATTAGAAAGCCAAATTATCGAATATAAAGAAGTTCGCGACAGGTTGGGCGACGACTATTTTCGGCGATGGCTGCCGAGGGGCAAACAACAGCGACAACGAGTGCTGATTGCTGGCATTGTGTTTAATATTTTATTATTAATTGCTGCTAAATACATCCCGTTTCTATTAGGTATTTTGAGTCCGGTTAATCCGGTGGGGATTCAATCTTGGGCAGTCTGGATTAAGGCTAACTTTTTGCCGCCATTAGGCATCTCCTTTTTAAGCTTTGAATCGATCGCGTATTTAGTCGATGTTTATAAAGGTAGTCCCGCAACAGGCAATCTCCTCAAATACGCCGCCTACAAATCATTTTTTCCAAAACTAGTTTCGGGGCCAATTACTCATTATCATCAGTTTGCGCCGCAACTAAATAATTTACAGTTCCCCTCGATCGAGCGTTTAACAGAAGCTGGTTGGCTGATTGCCAGCGGCGCGATTAAAAAGACGCTAATTGCTGATAATCTCGCTACCTTTGTCAAACTAGTATTCGATCCGACGACACTCGATCGGGCGGGTAGTATCGATTTATGGCTGGCAATTTTTGCCTATGGGTTACAACTCTATCTCGATTTTAGTGGCTATGTTGATATTGTTTTAGGTACGTCAATTTTGTTCGGGATTAACTTACCCAAAAACTTTGACTTTCCCTATATGAGTACGAGCATCGCCGACTTTTGGCGGCGGTGGCATATCAGTCTGGGTAATTGGTTGCGCGACTATATTTATATTCCCCTCGGTGGTTCGCGATTGGGATTAGTCCGCACTTGTCTCAATTTATTTGCGCTGATGCTAATTTCGGGAATTTGGCACGGTGCCGATTGGGGTTATCTGGTGTGGGGTGGCGTTCATGGGATCGCCTTAATCGTTCATCGATCGATCCATTACTTATCCGAAAAAACCACCGCACTTGCTAATTTTTGGAAAAGTCCCTGGGGACAGCTATGCGGTTGGTTCTCAACCCAACTATTAGTATTTGTGACTTGGATTTGGTTTCGATTGCCAAATCTCGCACAGTCAAATTTAGTCTTATCTCATCTCTGGGGCTATCCGCGCGATGCGCAGTTTGCTACTAAAGTATATATTGAAAATCTAAATTTGACAGACGGTCAAATCTTCCTAATTTTAATCGGCTTGACGATCGCTATGGCGATCGCCTACAGCATCGATCGAGTATTAAAATTAAATCTAAATTGGCATCTCAAACTCACCTTAATTCCCATCTGCTTGTATATCGTCTGGTTGTTATCACCAGCCGAAAGCCTAGCATTTATTTACTTTGATTTCTAAATACGCATTCGCACTCTCCCAACTCCCCCGCTCCCCGCTTATATTAAAAACCACGATCGACTCAGCACGATCGATCGCCATTATGAGTTACAATAAGGTATAAAGTACATAACTACTATTTTGCTATGAGTCTTAACGTCGTTCATCTGGTAGGTAGAGTTGGTGGCGATCCAGAACTCAAATGGTTTGAGGGTTCGGGCAAATGCGTGTGTACCCTCACCCTCGCCGTCAATCGTCGCAGCAAAAACCAAGATCAACCCGACTGGTTCAATCTCAAAATTTGGGGTAAAACTGGCGAAATTGCCAAAAACTATGCCAAAAAAGGCAGTCAAATCGGCATTAAAGGTTCGCTAGAAGTCGAAACTTGGATCGATAAAGCCACGGGTACCGAACGCTCTCGCCCGGTGATTAAGGTAGATACGCTCGATCTCCTCGGCTCGAAGAAAGACAGTGCTGAAGCGATGCCCGATTATATGTAGTAGCTGGGTATCCCGCTCGCCGATCGATTTCTACTAAACTTGTGGTTCCGAACCTCTTCTGTGCGCGCTCTGTGATGATTCAAAGACAGTGTGGTAGAAAAATCCAGCTACTATCGCACCGAAAATCGGAGCTAACCAAAATAGCCAGAGTTGCCCTAAGAGATCGGTGCTGCCAAACAGAGCGACAACGACAGCAGGCCCCGTACTGCGGGCGGGATTGACTGATGTATTGGTAATCGGAATACTAACCAGGTGAATTAGTGTCAGCATCAACCCGATCGCCATCGGTGCAAAACCTTGCGGGGCGCGCGAATCGGTCGCACCAAGGATGACGATGAGAAACATAAATGTCATCACTACTTCTGCTAATAAGCAAGCAAACAGCGTGTAGCCTTGGGGTGAATGAGCGTCAAAGCCATTGGTTGCCAGCGGATTTGTGCCGGTAAGAGCGTAGCCAGATTTACCTGTAGCGATCGAGTAGATGAAAGCGGCGGCGACAACCGAACCACTAACTTGCGCGATGATATATGGTAATAATTCCGAGCCAGGAAATCTTTTACCCGCCCACATCCCAAACGACACGGCTGGATTGAGATGGCAATTGGAGATATGTCCGATCGCGTATGCCATTGTCAACACCGTCAAGCCAAAAGCTAAGGCTACGCCAATCGTCCCGATGCCTAATGAAGCCGCAGCTTTAGATGTAGAGCCGATCCGATCCGAATAGGCAGCGGCAAATACCGCACTACCACAGCCACCCAATACCAACCAGAATGTTCCTAAAAACTCTGCAAGACAACGTTTAATTAAAGGCATATTTAGCTACTGAATTTCAAGTTAGAGGCGATCGGTAATTATTTTTTCAAATCTAGTCATTCAGCCTACTACCGCCCGATCGAAGTAGTTACATCAGGATACGAGATACCAATTGACATGTAGAAATTGGCTGCGGACACATTCCGCCAGTTGTATCCACAGCCGATGAATTGATGCTGTTAGTCAGAGTTAGGACAGGGCTGCTTTCCCTTTTTCTGATGCCCGCATTTCGTCGAGCGAAAGCTGAGGAGTTCCGGTATAAACCGAGTCCAACAACAGATCGAGCACACCTTCAGCCCGAGCGGCTTCGATCGCTTTGTGACCGATTAATTCGCCGACATTCAGAATTACCCCATCATGACGATCGAGGATGACTCTGGTAGTCGGACGACCCAACGCACCTTTAATCCGCTTGGCTTCAATGGCTTGCGCACTCCGCCCTTGCAATTCATTGGTCGTTTCTTTGAGTCGCTCCCAGACGTTCGTAGCACCCTCCTGAAGGCGATCGCTAGCAACTGCGGTAGTGGTTTTGAGCCGATCTGCCGTAACTGTTGTTAAGGCACTCGCCTGAGACTGGGCTGCGGCTGGAGCGGACAGCCCCACGGCATCTAATAAGGCCGACTCGCGATGAGCCGTCTTAGCACGCTCGATCGTTTGTAAGGTCACAATTTGCCCTTGAGCGACAATGATGTAGCCATCTGACGAATACACAGCCCGCTGCGCTCGTCTTCCCTGCACTCGATCGACCGTCAAGCCGGCAACGGCAGTATTCACCCGTTCGCCTAATGGCGCGCTTAAGTTACCACCAGCAGCTCGATAAACTCGGTCGAGGATGTTCGATCGATCGGCAGTCTCGACCATTTGGGATGTAATTACAGTGCCTGCTAAGACCAAAGGTTCGCCATTAGGTAAGTTGACAGTTTGCTGTGCTACTTTACCAACGACAAAGTCTTTTTGGGCGGTTCTGTCTACAATGGCATCGGTGACTTTGGCACTAAAAGTCTGTCCGGCTACTTGTAGCTTATCTCCAGTTATTTGTGCCGTTGACTGCATTTGTTCGCTGGCGACTTGAGCGGTGGCTTTAATTTTTTCGCCAGCAACTTGTGCCGTTGACTGCATTTTCTCGCCAGCAGTCAGCATTGCTGCTTTGATACCGCCAACTTGTTCTGCCATCAAATCTACAGTCTCTGGCGGTACGAACGCTACATCCTTCCCAATTTTGATAGTTTTGGGCGCAGGCACGAACGATCGGCCAGAATAAGCATCGGCAAACAAGCCGTCAGATGTCTCATAACCAGCGATCGTCCCAACTCGATCGTCAAAATATAGATCGACTAATCTACCCAGATTGCGACCATCGGTAGTCATAACCCGAGTACCATTCAAAATATTGTTATTTTCTAAAATTCGATAAATATTGGGGTACTCTTTTGCCGATCGAATTGCCTCGCGATCGGGAATGATAATTGCGTCACTGCCAATTACTGTAACCGCATCGAGCGGTAAAATTTTCGCACTACTAAACCAGCCCGCTTCTTCAATCAAAAAACCTAGTAAAGAATTATCATCTCGATCGAAAATCAAATCTTTTACAGTTGCCACTTTCTGACCTGAATCGTAGGTGACAACAGATTTACCAATAATATCTTTTCCTTTGCGCACGGTCTTAATCTTCCTTAATTATTAGTATTGGCTGACTGAGGATTGAGTGGGTGTAAATTGATGGCATCGATCGGCATGTGGAGTAAAGCTTTAAGACATGACCTCGCTCGATCCAAAACTTGGTAGCTCGGTCGATCTCATCTCTGGATTATCTCTACCAAACCCTGGCACTAGATCGATCGCGCCTAGATATTCTGAAGTAGTAACAGCTCCGGCTAATACTAAACATGTAGCGATCGCATACAAAGGTGTTTTTGATGTTTTTCCAATTAGTCTGGGCATACGATCTTAGTTATTTTGCGAACGATTCTTTAATGAATCTTAATCAATTAAATTCACTAGAAAAATCATTCGATCGATAGAAACTATGAGAAATGCACTCTGTCAGTAGGAATACTTGGAGCTTAACTAATATTTATCAGAGTTATAGTGTTCATTCAGCTAAAAAAATACATGCTGAAGTGTATAGAAAAAAGGTAGTTGCGAGATCGCGAGGAACATTTTTTATTCGGTTGAAGCACTCATTCTAGCTGCTGTCGCAATCTATCTAATGGCAATAACTAGATCGGTCAATTGATGGATAGCAGACCGCAATCTAGCCTTATAGACTGATGGTTACGTAAGTTTAAGAAATGTTAACAAGCCAACCGGCAGGGTGAAATCAATGGAAACTAAAGCAACGAACGAGTATAGTGCATCCGCAATAGTCCCGCCTGCGACCGAAACAGCTACTAACGAATCACCACAAGAGCTGTGGCTACCGATTCAAATGAACGAGACAACTTTGCTACTAGACAAGCTAATTGCCACGATCGAGAAAATATTCCAAGAAAATCGCCAGTTATTAACCTGGCTGGGATTGGCGACATTGGCTATTATCGCGCTCCGAATATTATTTGCTGGGTTACAGGCGATCGATAGTATTCCTTTAGTCACACCTATTCTTAAGCTAGTTGGCTCGATCTATGTAGGGCGTTTTGTGTGGCGTTATTTGATTCGCGAGCAGGATCGGCAGGAACTAATCGAGACGATCGATCGGACTAAAGCAGAAGTGCTGGGCAGTCAAAATTAGTAACCAATGGCGCGTGTTTTTAGGATAATTTGCTGTTGATTACTTACTTA
>NZ_JANPGM010000599.1:0-2568 GCF_031423935.1 Chamaesiphon sp. VAR_69_metabat_338 | reverse complement strand
ATAAAAAGCATTACCATCAAGAGCAGATAGAACTCCAAATAGAAACTGTAATCACAGTAAATATGCCGCCGATCGACATTCAAACGACCCTATATCAACTCGAACACTTTGCCGATCGACTAGTGACCGAACAACTGACGCAGATTACCTGGGTGTCAGTGGCGACGATCTTCCTGGCTGGACTGCTGACGAGTCTGACACCCTGCACGCTGTCGATGTTACCAATCACGATCGGCTATATCGGTGGCTACGAATACAAAAGCCGCTGGCAAGCCGCACTCCAATCGACATTTTTTTGCGCGGGAATTGCTACAACATTGGCTGGCTTGGGGATATTTGCAGCGGTAGTCGGTAAAGTATACGGCCAAATTGGATTAGGATTGCCGATTTTTGTTAGTGTGGTGGCGATTTTAATGGGGTTGAATTTGCTGGAAGCTTTACCATTCCAGCTTCCCGATTTTGGCGGTATGGATTGGATTCCTAAGGATCTGCCAAATGGTGCGCGATCTTATTTGCTCGGCGTTACCTTTGGATTAGTTGCTTCGCCATGCAGCACTCCAGTATTGGCAAGTTTACTCGCTTGGGTGGCTAGTACGGGCAATATCTGGTTGGGTGCGGCTCTCCTCCTCGCCTACACGGCTGGTTATGTGGCACCATTGATATTAGCGGGTACATTTACAGCGGTCATCAAAAAGCTCTTAGAAGTCCGGAAATGGTCGGGATGGATTACGCCCACTAGTGGTATTCTGCTGATTGGTTTTGGAGTCTTTTCTTTGGTAGCTAGAATCCCGACTTTTTAAAGTTAGATCGACCAATTTTAACTATTTATATTGCTAAAAAACCTAGAACTGATTCTATAAACAGTGGTTTTAATTATCGCGACACCCTCTTTGTCTTTCAACTCCCAACTCCCAACTCCCAACCTCTTAGAAAATGGCGATCGAATCGAACGTAACAGCTTCTGCTAATATCTGGCAAATCCCCCAGCAATGGTGGCGCAAAAAGATCGTGCCGGTTATTGCCAATCTTAAATTTGCGATCGCGCTGGTACTGATTATTGCCATATTGAGTATTACGGGTACAGTCATCGAGCAAGGCGAGACACCAGCATTTTATCAGGCTAATTATCCAGAGCATCCAGCTTTATTTGGCTTTCTGAGTTGGAAAGTCATTCAAGTAATTGGGTTAGACCATGTATATCGCACTTGGTGGTACTTAGGATTATTAGTGCTGTTCGGCATTAGTCTGTTGACTTGTACCTTGACTACTCAGTTACCGATGCTCAAATCGGCGCGCAAGTGGAAATTTTATGACAACCCTAAATTCTTTCACCGGTTAGCTCTGAGTGCGGAAATTGACGATCGAGATTTAGATGCATTATCTACACAGTTGCAAGCCCAAAAATATAAGATTTTCACCGAAGGCGATAAACTGTATGCTCGTAAAGGCATAATTGGGAAGATCGGGCCGATCGTCGTCCATGTCGGGATGATTCTCACTTTATTAGGCGGCGTCTGGGGCGCAATGACGGGATTTCTGGGTCAAGAAATGATCCCGAGTGGCGAGACATTCCAAGTCAAGAATATTCTCGATGCAGGGCCATTAGCTCGCAATCAGATTCCGAAAGATTGGTCTGTGAAAGTAAATCGATTTTGGATCGACTATACACCAGCAGGGACGATCGATCAATTCTATTCCGATTTATCAGTGATCGATAATAGTACCCAAAAAGAACTCGATCGCCAGACGATTCATGTCAATAAACCGTTGAAATATCAAGGCGTTTATTACTATCAAACCGACTGGTCGATTTCTGGTGTGAAGATCAGGATTAATAATAGTCCGATCTTCCGATTGCCGATGGCACAAATCGGACAAGGTGCTCAAAATCGGATTTGGGGAACTTGGATTCCCACCAAGCCAGATTTGAGCGAAGGTGTTTCCCTCCTAGCTAAGGATTTACAAGGGACATTACTGGTCTACGATACCAAAGGACAACTAGTATCAAGCGTACGCGCTGGTGGTGCGTTAGAAGTCAATGGCGTAACGCTTAAAGTCCTGGAAGTCATTGGCGGCACTGGCTTGCAAATCAAAGCCGATCCGGGCATTCCGATCGTATATTTAGGCTTTGGACTATTAATGGCAGGAGTAGTCATGAGTTACTTCTCCCACTCCCAAATTTGGGCAGTGGTTAAAGACGGTAAATTGTATCTCGGCGGGCGCACGAATCGCGCTCAAGTAGTGTTCGAGCGGGAAACAATCGAGGTTATCGAACGGCTACAAGACGCGCCTACAGACAACATGACTAGTGATGTACGGGTACCTACTACCGTTAACTAGGTGTTCGATCATCAGGGTGAAGCGGTGACTTCAAGTGATGTTAAATTAACTTAACCTAAATTTGCTCGAATCCCGATTGTCAAAGGCTTACGCCTGTGTTAACCTAACAATAGGTAGTAAATTACCCGTTGTCTAGTACAGCTATCCAATTATTATATTAGGAGGTGGTGCCCATGATCGAGAGTAGTACACGTCTGGGTCTCGAAACTGGAGTTAGCCGGCTGAGTG
>NZ_JANPGM010000598.1:0-4010 GCF_031423935.1 Chamaesiphon sp. VAR_69_metabat_338 | reverse complement strand
GCTCGATGAATCAGCCCTGGGGATTTAGGGGGATCTTTTTAAGCATAAAATCGCCCCCAAGTTAACTTGAGGACGATCGACAATTAGAGAGAAAATTGTACTAACGTAGCTTAGAGCACCCAGAACCCGTTGACCGCAATTACGCCCGCTGCAGCCGAAGCGGCTAAAGAACTCACCGCCGTACCAAACAACCACCAAGCAGCACCAGCGGCGACCTTTTGCGTGTCGATCGCTTGTTGTTGGGCTTGACGTTTGACGGCTTTGTAGCGTTTTTTGACTTCTTGCTGGACGGCTTGAGCGCGACTCAAGACGCCATCGCGGGTTTCTTCAATTTTCGAGACAATGCGTTCGGCATCGGCTTCGGAGATGTCCTCGCGGGAACTCAAGACGGCAATCAGCGTATCCCGATCGAATTCACCGAAGCGTTCGCCTAGAGCTTCAAATCCGGCTTGCGGGTCGTCAAAGAGCTTACTAAAGTCGGCTTGGATGCCTTCATAGTTGAGTTCGGGTCGATCGAGGGCGTTGAGATAGTCGCGGACTTTGCCAAATAAGTTATCGATCGAGGTTTGAGCGAGTTGTTGAATTTTTTGGAACTGCTCGACGATCGATTTATAGTTGGATTCGACTTGCTCGGCAATCCGATTGGCTTCTTCTTCGCTGATATCTTCGCGTTGGGAGAGTAGAGCGACGAAGGTGGATCGATCGAACTTGCTGACGCGATCGCCTAAGCTATTAAAGCCGGCGCGCGGATCTTTGAGTAATAATTCCAAGTCGCGTTTGATGCTATCGGGATTTAACTCATCCTTATGAGTATTGCGGAGGTAGTTTTCTAGATTAGCTTCAAAGTCTACGGCTTGTTGTTTGGCACGATTGGCGAGGCGGCGGGGGGCTTTGACAATTGAAGTAATCGCCGATTGCAACTGGTCTACCGTTTGATTTACCTGTTCTTCGGTCAGGTTGCCTTGTTGAGTGAGCAGCTTGACTAAAGTTTCGCGATCGACTTGCGATAACCGCTCGCGGAGGGCACCCGCACCGGCTTTGGGATCTTCGAGTAAGGTTTGGAGATCGCGCTTGATGCCGTCGGGGTCGAGTTCGGCGAGGTTGGTTTTGCGCAGGTATTCCGAGATCGCCGCTGTGGTTTGTTCGTATTGAGCTTTGGCTTGCTCGGTCAGTTGGCGCGGCGCATCTAGCGCGCTCTGGCGGACGGATTCGATGCGATCGAGGATCTTATTGACCTTGTCTTCATCTAAATCTTGACGCTGGCTCAACAACTGAACCAAAGTCTCGCGATCGAATTGCGATAAGCGATCGCGCAGCGCGTCGATACCCGCTTTGGGATCGTCGAATAAAACTTTGAGATCGCGCTCGATCCCGTCGGGATTGAGTTCCTCTCGATCGGTATCGCGCAGATAAGCTTCGACTTTGCCGCGTAGCTCTTGGGCTTTGGCTTGCAGATCGATCGCCGGGACTGCGGCTGAGTCGGGGACGCGGGTCGAGTCCAAGACTTCCGAGCGGGCTTCATCGAAATAGGTAGCTAGATTCTCAATGCTATCGGGCTGGAGATCGTCGCGCATCGAGAGGGTTTGGACGAAATAATTGCGATCGATCGGCTCTAGTTGTTGGCGAATCGCTGCCGGATCGGCTTGCGGATCGTAAACTACATCCTTAAACTCTTGCTTGACGTTGGCTTGGCTGAGTTTCCACACTGGCGATGAGAGCAGGTAGTCTTGCAGATCGGCCTGAATCACACTAAAGGGTTTCGACTCTTCAGCAGGTGTAGACGACTGCTCGGAGCTGTTACCGCCGGACGCACCGAGGACGGCTGTTTTAACTTTATTGACCTGAGCAGTAACTTTTTCGACATCCAAATCGGAGAGATTGGCATTTTGCACTACCTTGCCGACGAGCGCACTCAAACCCACTTCCAATGCTCGCGCTGCCAAACTACCGCCATTACCACCGCCGAGGCTGCTTTGGACGATCGATTGGAGTTTGCCAGTCAGTTCATCGGGATTCAAATCTTCGGGGTTGACGGACTTGATGAGATCGAGCACCTGCGTGGGGATATCAGTTTTGCCGCCTTTGTTAGTGAGTTGTTTCCAAGTACCTTCCAGCTTGTCAGCAATTTTGGTGATGTCTTGCTTCGATAAATCGGTACGACTGCCGACTAAATCGACGAAGGTTTGCCGATCGATATTTTTGAGCAGATCGCTATCGGTAAGATCTTTGAGATCGCTATCTTTGATGATTTTTTCAAACTGAGAGCCGATTTTATCGAGATCGAGATCGGGCAGTTTCAAACCACTCAGCGAGCTTTGAAGCGTCTTTTGAATGCTGCTGGGGTCGAAGCCAGCAGTCAGTTCGCGGCGGACGGCAGCGGTAATTTCTTCGGCTGTCGATACGGCTTGGTTTTTGGCCACACTCGCACCGATCGCTCCCGTGGTCGCGCCCATCAGCCCTTGAATACCAGATGTCGCAGTGCTGACGATCGACCCCAGCACAGAGCCGACAGCGTTCGATCCGAGCCAGACTAAGACGGTAAAGTAGGTCGCCCAAATCGTCACGCCCACTAGCGCGCCGATGAAGGCATCGTTGACTAAGCTAAATTTCACCGCCAGATATGATGCGGCAAATAAGGCGATCGTGGCTGTCACCATCACACCGATACCGACTTTGGTTTCGATGCCGCGTACGGTATCCATCAGGCTGTCATCATCATCTGAGCCGGTATCGACTGGCACATCGCCCGGTGTGGCGACTAAGGCAACCGATAGATTGGTGAGTAACAGTTGGAAGGCAAAGGCCATCATAATTCCGGCGAGCAAGCCCACAACTATTTGCGAGCCGGAACTGGTGGGATTATCGAGGACAAACGCACCTGGTTCGATCCGGATCTGAGCCAGTTGTAACGATTCACTCCCGATCGAGGGAAGTTTTAAATTGAAAAACATCATTTTGCTCCATTACAAGTGTTTAACAAGTGAGCCAAATCGAGACTGCCTAAAATCCGCCTGAAAATAATTTTTCAGGCGATCGGCAATCTGATTACTGGGCTAACTTTTGGGGCGGCAACTAGTGCGAAGCACCTAATTATTGCTGGTAAGCGTAGAAGTTTGACCGATCTTTTTCTCAGCAAAATAGTTATTGAGAAAACTGCTTGCTAATGACAAGACCACCGGGCCGAGGATAAATGCGAGTAAGCCATGAATGGCAAAGCCGGGTACTAAAATAGCAGCCAGCCAGAGACATACACCATTAACAACGAGTGAGAACAATCCCAGACTCAAGAAGTTAATCGGCAACGAGAGGATCGATAGAATCGGGCGGATAGTCGCATTCACAAACCCGATCGCGGCGGCGGCGATTAATGCTGCCGGAAAGTTGGCAATCTCAATACCAGGAACGACCAAATCGTCTACTAACAAGCCCAATGCAGTGGCTAGGGTAGTGACGAGGTAGGGCACAATGTTGCTGTTCATATCGGTAAAATTTTTAAATAAAGTCTGACGCAGTGAGTAATGCCAGTTTTATTTGTAAACTGAGTCATTCATCTGCTCTTGTTTGGCGATCGCCCAGACGGCGTGAATACTGCCGGGAATCCAGCCGAGCAGCGTGAGGGCAATATTAATGAATAGAGTCGTACCAACTCCATAGGTTAGAAAAACACCAACCGGGGGAATCAAAATTCCCAGTGCTAAGTTTAGTAATTTCATTGTTGGTTCACCAGATCGATAAATGACGATGGTTGGCTATTGTCAGTAAGGGAAATGTCACCATCGCCCCTACTGAAATAACTTGAATTCGGTTGAGAAGCTCAGAGGATGTCTGAAAAGTCTAATTGCTTCGTTTACGGTGGGTAGATCCCCCCTAGCCCCCCTTCAAAAGGCTACCGTGTATATACAAGTCTATTGGACTTCGTTTTTAGATCTAAATCCCCCAAACCCCCTTAACAAGGGGGCTAAGATCCGGTCAAAGTCCCCCTTTTTAAGGGGGAATTAGGGGGATTCTCA
>NZ_JANPGM010000597.1:0-3150 GCF_031423935.1 Chamaesiphon sp. VAR_69_metabat_338 | reverse complement strand
CAGGGGTTGACATCGGAGCAACAGATCGAACGCTGGCTCGCGCTGTATGGTATCGAGCGAGCGGAGTTGGCAGAAATTGCCGTCCGGAATCTCAAGATTGCTAAGTTCAAGCAAGCAACTTGGGGCAGCAAGGTCGCATCGTACTTTCTCAAACGCAAATCCCAGCTCGATCGAGTCGTGTATTAATTAATTCGGACTAGCGAACTAGGCATCGCTCAAGAAATTTATTTTCGCGCTGTCGCTGGCGAACAAAGTTTTGCCGAGCTAGCTAGCGACTATTCTCAAGGGGCTGAGGCTAACACGGGCGGTCTGATCGGCCCCGTCGAGCTAAGTTCGCCGCACCCAGCGATTTCCAGCCTCCTCTCCAGTCAACCCTTAGGCCAGATTTGTCCGCCGCTACAAGTAGAACAGTGGTATATCATCGTTCGTCCCGAACAACTCATCCCCGCCCAATTGGACGAATCAATGCACCAACGGCTGCTCGATGAATTATTTCAAGCTTGGCTCCAAGACCAAATTCGATCGGCATCTATCCCCACACCTCCCACCCCACCAGCACCCACCACTCTCACCACTTTGGAGTGACCGCTCCCCGCTCCCCGCTCCCACTCCCAACTTCCAACTCCCAACTCCGCACTCCCAAATGACCCCCGCCCGGAATAAAATCTACGATTTTTTTGCCAACCTCTTGCCCTTTGCCCAGTTATCCACCGCTGAATTGGACAATTTAGCCGATCGAGCTGAGTTTACGCGCTATCGGATGGGTCAGACAGTGCTGACGCGGGAGCAGATGCCCACACAGATTACGATTGTTTATACGGGTCAACTGCGGCTACTGGCATACAATCCCCAAGATCGGCTGCCGACGACGCTGCAATTATTAGAAAAAGGCGATATCTTGGGCTGGGCGGGAGTAGTAAGGCAGCGACCGAGCGAGACGGCGATCGCTTCGACCGAATCAGTCTGTATTCATGTTCCAGCAGCCTATTTTCAGGCACTAATCGATCGAACGCCGCAATTAGAAGCCTTGTTTTATCTGGGTACCCCGACGATCGAAGTCTACGATCTGCTCGCCGAGCACCTTCAATCTCGTCCCGATGGCGATCTGCTGTTGCAGTCGTTCGGGGTGGCCGATTTGCGCGAATTAGCCCTCAAACTAGCCCCACAAACTACGATCCGCCAGCTCGCGCCTGGTAGGCTGCTAGTCTCCGAACTCGATCCAGATCGCAGTTGGCTGGTGAGTACTGGCGCAATTGGCGGTCATTCCCTCGGTAGTTGTATCGATCCTGGGACTTATCCGATCGACTCCGTCTTAGAGATCCGCAAGCCCGAAGCAGCGAGACTAGTTGGCGTCCCGCTGCTGACGGGTGGAGCCGCAGCTAATCCCGACTTTACGACTGATATCAGTGCCTTTTCACCGACAGCACTAGGAATTCCCTATGCGCCAGACCGGCCGATCGCTGGCGTGTCCGCAGATGAAGACCCCAATACCCAACGGGTAAAGTACCCGATCTTCAAGGGTCGCGGGTCATTAGCTGGGGCGACCGCTTGCTTGAAGATGCTCTGCAAGTATCTCCAAGTGCCGTTTCGACCGGATGTCGTCGATCGCTTATTGAAGAATCAAATTAGCAGTACGGGGACGGTGCCGCTGCAACTATGTGGCGCGATCGCCGAAATGCTGGGGATCGAGGCTCGGATGGTCAAAATTCCCGCTACCGCCATTACCAAGCTCCAGCCACCACTGCTGATTCCCTGGCACGATAGCTGGGCTGTCGTCTATCGGATTACCCCTCAAGAATTGACCCTGGGCGATCCAGAGTCGGGGCTGCGGCGGCTCAAACCTGCCGCCTTTGCCGAAATTTGGGGCGAGGTGGGCGATGTGTTGTTGCTCCAGCGCAGCAACGCCACATCTACAGCCAAATTTGGGCTGAGTTGGTTTATCCCCGCTATTAAGAAGCATCGGCGCGTACTGATTGAGGTGCTGATTGCTTCGCTGTTCGTCCAGATCTTTGGGTTAGCCAATCCCATATTGACGCAGTTAATTATCGATCGGGTCATCGGCGGGAATAGCGTCACAACGTTGAATACGTTTGGGATCTTGTTGGTAACGATCGCGATCGTCGAAGGGATCTTGACAACCTTGCGGACGAATCTCTTTGTCGATACCACCAATCGGATCGATCTTCAGTTGGGATCGGAAATCATCGATCGATTATTTCGGTTGCCGCTCAAATATTTTGAAAAACGCCCCGTCGGCGAACTCGCGACCCGCATTAACGAACTCGAAAATATCCGCCAGTTTTTGACTGGAACGGCACTAACTGTCGTCCTCGATGCGATTTTTTCGGTGGTATATATTGCCGTGATGCTCGCCTATAGCTGGTTGCTGACGATTATCGCGCTGGCAACATTACCCGCCTTTATGCTCCTGACGTGGATTGTCTCGCCGATCGTGCGCGGCCAACTGCGGACTAAAGCCGAACGCAATGCCGCCGCCCAATCTTACCTAGTCGAAGCGATCGGCGGGATTCAAACTATTAAAGCGCAGAACATCGAATTGCGCTCGCGCTGGCAATGGCAATCGAAGTACGCTCGCTATGTGAGTGCGGGCTTCAAAACCGCGCTGACATCCAATACCGCTGGCTCGATTAGCAATTTCCTCAACAAACTTTCGGGGCTGCTGTTGCTATGGGTAGGTACTTACTTGGTATTGGACAAACATCTGACTCTAGGCGAACTGATCGCCTTCAGGATTATTGCTGGTTATACTACCCAACCCTTGCTGCGACTGGTGCAATTGTGGCAGAATTTCCAGGAAACGGCACTGTCGATCGAACGCCTGAGCGATATCCTCGATACTCCGCCAGAAGTGGACAAAGATAATATCAATAACATCACCATGCCCCCGATCGCTGGGCATGTCAAAATCGAAAATCTCACTTTCAGTTTTCCGGGGACTAATATCAACCAACTCAACAACATTAATGCTGAATTTCCAGCGGGTCAATTTGTCGGCATCGTCGGGTTGAGTGGGTCGGGCAAAAGTACCCTGATGAAATTAATTCCGCGTTTGTATCAAATTAACTCTGGGCGAATCGTCATCGATAAGTATGATATTAGCAAAACCGAACTATATTCCTTTCGGCAGCA
>NZ_JANPGM010000596.1:0-1779 GCF_031423935.1 Chamaesiphon sp. VAR_69_metabat_338 | reverse complement strand
CCTACCGCTTGGATCGGAAACGCTGCTGCCAAATCCCAATCTTGATGCAAAGCTTGCAACTCTTGAAGCAGCCGTTCGCCCTCACTCGTACCAATCCGCCGACCATCTTCCCACTTACTACCGCAAGTGGTACAAACAAATAAACAATGTTGTGGGTTCACCTAATACCTCGTAGGTTAATTGAACTAGATATGTGTTCTGGTGGGCATTCTGACTCGATCGCAGCATAGTTGCCGACGATTTACAGTTGCGGGACAGTGCTGGATTTACACCAGGCTTTCCCCATTACTTTGAGTGGCTGTTCCCCACTCAAACCAGATCGAAGTTTCATTATACAGGTTCTACGATCGCTTACAAAAAATTCGATATCATCAAAAAAAATGCCCGCACCCACAAACATCTTCTGGAGTGAATTCTAGTTTCCTAGATTCGATCGATTCCGGGTTGATGGCTGTAGCCTGCGTGGCAAATTAGGTTGTGACTAGTCTTTCTCCACTAGCTTTTTCTTGGCTAGCCGGTATCTGACTAGAGTTCCGGCAAAACCCATGCCAACCAATGTACCGATATAGTCCTCTGGTTCGGGAACTGCGGCGGAGCTTTTGCCTGTAACCGAGATACCAGTCAAGAGCGAAATCGGTGGTTTTCCAACTGGAGTACCCACAGCTAAGAAAGAAATTAATTGGTTGGTCGAGCCTGCGGTAAATGTCAGGCTTTCTTTTTGCCAAGCACTAACATCAGTTGCTGTGCCACCACCAATAGGCTCAGAAGGTGACATGTTCGTTGATAACTGAGCAGCACTACCACCTAAGCTAACTTGCCACTGCTCCGTAGTGTGACCATCCAGATCGACTTGTTGTCCGGCTGCTTGGTAAAAACTAACGTTATATTGCTCTCCAGCAATCAGCCCAGTTAATGTTTGTGAGAATGTACTGCTGAAATCGGGATCGCCATCAGAGGCGATAAAGAAGCCCGCTCCTCCGGTGACAGGATTATTGACCGTGGTAGTGCCATAAAGACGATGAATATAGGGGCTATCAGGAGTTCCTTCACCTCCGAGTATATTCAAATTTGTGCGATACGTTGTACCAGTGCCAACCAGCCAGACCAAACTTTCATTTGAAGCATTAACATTAGCCTGCGCAAAAGTCCAGTTAGTCGCAGTGGCTGCCGTAGCTGTCCCATCGCTACCAGTATTAGTAAGACCGGATGGTTGAGCAGTTGTGAGGTTGTTGAGACTAAAGTCACCATTGGTGATGAGTTCTACTGCTTGAGCCTGGTGAAGTGGTAGTAGAGTTAGCGCGATCGCGCTGAGTGCAATACTCGCGATCGCGCGAAAAAAGGTTGTTTTCATGTTGATGTGCCCGTAAATTTTGAAGAGAACCAGAGTGGAGGTTGAAAGGATCTATGCGCCAAAATATCTGGGGTCTAATTTGACGGTTACTCAGACTTAGAGTACCCAGGTGGCTACAAATACATATAGTTCTGAATTTACAGGCTGCTAATTAGCAGATCGAGCCTCAAGTCAAAGCTAATAACGAGCTGCAATCTGAGGGTTTAATCGCTCGACTCATGAACTACAGTTTTTGGGTTTTGTCGATTGAGTCGAAAAGATTTTCGATCGAATGGCTGTAATAGTTGTCCTGTAAAACTAGTCGCGATCGGTGCCTCAATGCCATACCGCTCCGGCCACCGCTGTTTGGGCAGATACAATGTCCCAAACAAGATATCCATTATCGGTAAAATTGTGGCGTAGTTCTTATTAATAAACTTGGCTCCATC
>NZ_JANPGM010000595.1:0-2622 GCF_031423935.1 Chamaesiphon sp. VAR_69_metabat_338 | reverse complement strand
AGGGCTTGGAGATCCATGTGCCAGAATAGATCTTCGAGGGCGATCTCATCCTTGATGATTTTGGTACCCCAGAATGGTGGTGTTGGCCTGTCGATATCTAATGCTACCGCTTCCGATCGCACGGTGTCGATGACTACTGGCTCGTTACTTTCTGCTTTCTCTTTGGGTGCTTCAACTTCGACGGCGACTTTAATTGGATTGCCATCATCGTCGAGGAAGCCGTGGTTGTCGTCCCACTTGTTGCCCTGTTTGGCGGGCATCAGCGCATCCATAAAGTTCAAGTCGGCAAAAGCATCCTTGCCGTAGATTACCTGCCCTTTATAGGCATTCTGACAGTCGTTATAGACAAATTTGGGGGTGAGAGCTGCGCCACCAAGAATAATCGGAATCGTAATGCCTTTTTCGTTGAAAGCTTCGAGATTATCTTTCATGAAGGCAGTGGATTTCACCAATAGTCCGCTCATGGCGATGCAGTCGGGTTTGTGGGTTTCGTAGGCTTGAATAATCGCTTCCACGGATTGTTTAATCCCCATGTTGATTACTTCATAACCGTTGTTGGTGAGGATGATATCAACCAGGTTTTTACCAATATCATGTACGTCACCTTTAACGGTGGCAATTACGAATTTACCCTTAGCATTACTCACGCCTGCGTCGGCTTTATCCATGTGGGGTTCAAGCAGAGCAACTGCGGCTTTCATCGTTTCGGCGGATTGCAAGACAAATGGTAATTGCATTTGTCCCGAACCGAATAGTTCGCCGACAACTTTCATGCCGTCGAGGAGATAGGTGTTAATTACATCTAGAGGTGGGTATTTCTCGATCGCTTTCATCAAGTTCGCTTCTAAACCAACCCGTTCGCCGTCAATAATATGGCGAGTTAGTTTCTCTTCGAGTGGAAGTTTATCATCCTCGGCTTTATCATGTTTGGTGGTTACTCCTTCAAACATGGTGGTGAGCAAACCTAACGGATCGTAGGTGCAAATATCCCCATCGAATTGACGGCGATCGTAAATCAGATTCCGACAAATCTCTTGATGTTCGGGAGTGATTTTAGCGAGGGGGAGGATTTTATTCGGACTAACGATCGCCGCATCCATTCCAGCATTCATACACTCATGCAAGAACATCGAGTTCAATACTTGCCGCGCAGCGGGATTTAGACCGAATGAAATATTTGAAAGTCCCAATAGAACGTGACATTGGGGCAGATTTTCACGAATCATTTTAATCGATTCGACGGTGGCTTTACCATTCTCCCGATCTTCTTCAATTCCGGTGGAAATTGGCAATGCTAAAGGATCGAAGAAGATTTCGTAGGCAGGAATCCCGTATTCTAAAGCAGCGCGATAGGCTCGTTGAGCGATCGCAAATTTCCGCTCGGCAGTCCGCGCCATCCCTTCTTCATCGATCGTCCCAATTACGATTCCCGCGCCATATTTCTTGGCAATTTCCAATACTTTATAGAAGCGTTCTTCGCCATCTTCATAGTTGGTGGAGTTCATTAAACATTTACCACCAGCCACCTTCAATCCGGCTTCCATTTTCTCCCACTCAGTGGAATCCAACATCAGCGGTAAACTCACGTTATTGACTACACGAGAAACGACCTCGTGCATATCCTTGACACCATCGCGACCAACATAATCGACGTTGACATCGAGAATGTGGGCACCTTCTTTGACTTGAGATTTAGCGAGAGAAACTAAACCATCCCAATTCTCTTCATTTAATAAATCGCGACACTTTTTAGAGCCACTCGCATTCAACCGTTCGCCGATAATCAAGAATGAATTATCCTGGAAATAAGGCTGGGTTGACATCAACGAAGATGCCGCTGGCTCAAATACTGGAGTCCGTTCTTTGACTTGGAGTGTCGCACCAATTTCCGCTAAAGCTTTGATATGATCTGGGCGGGTACCACAGCAACCGCCAATTACCTGAACACCCCAATCTTCGACGAATTTGTACATCGCCAATTTGAGTTCGACGGGCGTTAATTTGTAATGAGCGTGTCCGCCAATATTTTCTGGTAATCCCGCATTTGGGACGCAAGAAACCACGAACGGCGACTGCTCGCAAAGGTGCTTAATATGGGGAGCCATCAAATCTGGCCCAGTCGCACAATTTAGACCGAGAATATCGATCGGAAATGGTTGCAATGCCGTCAACAATGTCGCAACATCACTACCCGACAACATCGTCGCCTGGGGATTTTCAAACGTCGCCGAAACCATGATTGGCAACCGCGCACCTTTATCCTTGAACACCCGTTCGAGTCCATTGATTGCTGCCTTAATTTGCAGCACATCCATACAAGTCTCAATCAAAAATAGATCCACACCACCGTCATACAAGCCCGTAGCCTGTTCGGTGTATGCTTGCTCTAGTTCTTCATAACTAATATGCCCGATCGAAGGTAACTTAGTACCAGGACCGATCGATCCAGCTACAAAGCGCGGCTTCTCCGGTGTCGAAAATTCTGCTGTACATTTTTTCGCCAATTCAGCAGCAGTCTTGTTGAGATAATAAACCTGGTCTTCTAGCCCATACTCCGCCAATGTTTGATAGGTACCGCCAAAGGTATCGGTTTCGATCACATCCGCACCCGCTGCCAAAAAG
>NZ_JANPGM010000594.1:0-2194 GCF_031423935.1 Chamaesiphon sp. VAR_69_metabat_338 | reverse complement strand
TCGGAACACCACCGCCCGATTAGAGTTGAGCAAATTCTGTCGTTACTGCAACAAGCACACGACACATAAAGAGATTAAGTAGTGAATTCATTAATATTCCCTACCCTCTATTCCCTGTACCCTATCCCCTAAACACATGGCCTATTTTCGCAAACGGTTATCGCCGATCAAACCTGGAGACCCGATCGATTACAAAGATGTCGATTTACTTCGCAAATTTGTTACCGAACGCGGCAAGATTTTACCGCGCAGAATTACCGGTTTGACCTCCAAACAACAGAGAGATCTGACTCTTTCCATCAAACGCGCTCGTCAAATCGCCTTGATGCCGTTCATCAACGTCGAAGGCTAATCGTCGCAACCAAGGATGAGGAATGAGGATTGCTAATAGCTCCAGCTTTCTGGCAAGCTTCATATCTTCAACTTTCTGGCGATCGATCTTAGTTAACCGTCAATATTTGTAGCCCGTAACCTGGCAATTCTTTCGAGTCGAGCCAGATATTTTGGTAGCCGTAAAATTTTCAAGAAATGGCAATTCGGTCAACTCTACCTGCTTTATTCCACCATTCACCGTAAACTAGAGAAACGATCGTCTGTATCTTATCGATACACCTCCATTTGGAGCATTCAGATCGGGTCGCAATCAAACAGCACGTAACAACGCACCGTTACAAAGGAAGAGAATAGGGGTGGAGAAGGGAACTCTAGTCGAATTTTTGCACAATGGAGAACGCCGTCTAGCGATAGCCGATCGTCCAGAAGGGAAAAAACACTGGATCGCGATCGATGCGCGGAGTCAGCCACATACCCTACATCCTCGCGATATTACTTATGAAGTAACCGGGATAACTTGCAAGCAGCCTGTCGAAATTACTAAGTTCGATGCCGAAGTCGCGCCGAATATCGACCCCGACAGCTTGGAAGTAGCTTGGGAAATGCTGGTAGAAGATGGCGAAACAGTCGATCCGCCAACACTCGCGGACTTATTATATTCCGATCGATCTCCAGCTTTATGCTACGCCGCCCACGTCTTATTGTTTGAAGACAAAATCTACTTCAAAAACAAAAAAGAAGACAAATACGAACCCCGTCCCCGCGCGCAAGTTAACGAACTCAAGCATCAAGCTACCGTTAAAGAACAGCGCGAACGGGAACAGCAAGGCTTTATCGATCGCGTCCACCAACAGCTTGCCGGTACGCCCGTCGAGTGGCAAGATACCGACAAACAGCGGCTCGAAGTCCTGGAAAAATACGTCCTTAATCCCGATCTGCCGCCTGCCAAACTGGGTGAGTACCTCACCGCCATCGGTCGCCCGCAAACCCAGCCAGCGGTCTTCAATCTCTTGGTCGAATTGGGCTGGTGGGACATCCACGAAAATATCCATCTGCGTCGTTCTCAGACTTCCGTTCACTTCTCACAAAAGATGCAAACTGTGGCGCATGAATTACTGACAAATCCCCCTGTCGATCTCGATGCGAGCCTCCGTCTCGATCTGACTCATCTCAAGGTGTACACGATCGATGATGAGAGCACCCAAGAGATCGATGATGGCTTAAGTGTCGAAGGATTGCCCGACGGTCGCCAAAAATTGTGGATTCATATTGCCGATCCGACGCGACTATTATCGCCCGAAGATGAGTTCGATTTAGAAGCCCGCAAACGATCGGTCACGATTTATCTGCCGACAGGGATGATTCCGATGTTCCCTCCGGAGCTGGCAACGGGGCCAATGAGCCTCAGACAGGGGCAAAAGTGCTGCGCCCTAAGTTTTGGTGTAATTCTCGATGATAGCGGTGGGGTGGCCGAATATGAGATAACTACGAGCACGATCGAACCAACCTACCGGCTCACTTATGAAGATGTCGAGGAAATGCTGCAACTGCGGATACCGGGCGAAGTTGAAATCGAATCGATCGCTAAAGCCTCCAAACTGCGCAACCAATGGCGGACATCCCAGGGTTCGATTAATATCAACATGCCCGAATCGACCGTCAAAGTCAGCGGCGATAAAGTCTCGATCGATTTGATCGAAGACAATCGCGCCCGCCGCTTGGTCGCGGAAATGATGATTTTAGCAGGTGAAGTGGCGGCTAAATACGGGCAAGATAACTCTATTCCCCTCCCCTATCGCGGCCAACCCCAGCCCGAACTCCCACCGGAAGAAGAACTAATTCTCATTCCCGTCGGGCCTGC
>NZ_JANPGM010000593.1:0-8432 GCF_031423935.1 Chamaesiphon sp. VAR_69_metabat_338 | reverse complement strand
GTAAAGGATAAATAAAATGCGGGTTGCGATCGCAGGTGCGGGACTGGCTGGAATGACCACAGCCGTCGATTTAGTGGATGCGGGACATGAGGTCGAGATCTTTGAATCGCGGGCGTTTGTCGGCGGTAAAGTCGGGAGCTGGGTAGATGCTGATGGCAATCATATCGAGATGGGCTTGCACGTCTTTTTTAACAACTATGCCAATCTTTTTGCGCTGATGCAGCATATTGGCGCGGTTGATATCTTTTTACCTAAAGAACACGTTCACAATTTTGTGAATGCCGGTGGCGATATTGGCAAACTAGATTTTAGGTTTTTCCTCGGCGCGCCGTTTCATGGCTTGAAGGCATTTTTTACCACCGAGCAACTGACGATCGTCGATAAACTCCGCAACGCTCTGGCACTGGGCACTAGTCCGATCGTGCCTGGGTTGGTCAGCTATGAAACCGCAATGAAGATGATCCGCGATCTCGATCGGATCAGTTTTGCCGACTGGTTTCGATCGCATGGCGGCAACAATCACAGTCTGCGACGGATGTGGGACCCGATCGCTTTAGCATTAGGATTCATCGACACCGAAAATATCTCCGCACGGTGTATGCTGACGATCTTCATGATGTTTGCCTCCAAAACCGAAGCATCAAAATTGAACATGCTAGTCGGTTCGCCAGCCGAATATCTCCACAAACCGATCGTCGAGTATCTAGCAGCTAAAGGCACCAAAATTCATACCCGCAGCCAGTTACGCGAAGTTAAATATACTGGCGAAGGCGATAATATTCACATTACTAGCTTTGAAATCGCTAATGGCGATCGCGTGGAAACCATTACCGCTGATGCCTATGTCTGCGCCTGCGACGTGCCAGGGATTCATCGCATCATCCCCACCGATTGGCGCAAATCGACCTTCTTCGATAACATTTTCAAGCTCGAAGCCGTCCCCGTCACCACCGTGCAACTGCGCTTCGACGGTTGGGTAACGG
This sequence comes from Chamaesiphon sp. VAR_69_metabat_338, assembly GCF_031423935.1. NCBI lineage: Bacteria > Bacillati > Cyanobacteriota > Cyanophyceae > Gomontiellales > Chamaesiphonaceae > Chamaesiphon > Chamaesiphon sp. VAR_69_metabat_338. The sequence continues at coordinate 7,449 of NZ_JANPGM010000593.1, read as the reverse complement.
AAATGCAAGATGCCGCCCAACGCCACCAATTAGCACATGCCGCAGGGATGGATAATCTGCTCTACAGTGCCGACGCCGATTTTTCCTGTTTTGCGGATCTTGCGCTCACCAGTCCCGCAGATTATTATCGAGAGGGCGAAGGCTCGCTACTACAGGTCGTATTAACGCCTGGGGAACCCTTCATTCCGATGAAGAATGAAGAAATCGTCGCTCACGTTCTCAAACAAGTTCACCATTTATTCCCATCGGCTAGCGAACTCAAAGTAACGTGGTCGAGTGTCGTTAAACTCGCCCAATCTCTCTACCGCGAAAAACCCGGCATGGATCCATTCCGTCCCACTCAAGCAACACCGATCGATAACTTCTTCCTTGCAGGGAGCTACACCGCCCAAGACTATATCGACAGCATGGAAGGAGCCACCATCTCCGGCAAGCAAGCAGCAACCGCTATTCTCGATCGATTCAGAGGTTAGAGAATAGGGGATAGGGGATAGGGAATAGGGAGTAGTAATTAATTAGAAGACAGATGAATCATCTTCAAGCCCGATCTACTCTATCCACTATCCACTATTCACTATTCACTTCACTATCCCCTATCCACTATTCCCTATCCCCTAATTATCATGTCTCAATGGTTAGAACATAGCGTTCAAGTTGAAGTTGCTGCGCCGATCGAGCATGTCTGGGGTCTGTGGCATAATATCGAATTGATGCCGCGCTGGATGAAGTGGATCGAGTCAGTGCAAGTGCTCGAAGATCGCCCCGAACTCTCGCGCTGGAAGTTGGGGACTAGAACTCTCGAATTTACCTGGCTGTCGCAGATTCTTCAGGAAATTCCCCATCAAATTATTCAATGGGAGTCGGTGGATGGCTTACCCAATCGCGGGGCAATTAGATTTTACGATCGCAAAGAAACTAGTATTGTCAAGTTGACGATCGCCTATGAGGTACCAGGTTTTCTGGCACTGTTAATGAATAATGACTTCGTTCGCAACGCGGTCGAGGGCACGCTTCAGGCTGACATGGATCGATTTAGGGAATACGCCCTCAGCGACGCCAGTCACGAGCCAAATCATTCTTAGAAAAGCTGGCGTCAACCCACAGCCGCTATCACTCTATCCAAATACTCGACCGTCTGGCATGATGGCACCTGTAAGATTGGCACCCATAAATCTGACCATCATCTTTGCTCCGACCCTAATTCGCGCACCAGTCAGATCCGCACCCCGCAGATCCGCACCGCTGAGATCCGCACCGATCAGATTTGCTTCGCGGAGATTGGCGTTGCTGAGATTGGCCTGAAATAAGTTGGCTCGAAACAGATTGGCTTTCTGAAGGTTAGCACCCTCAAGATTGGCACCATGCAAAAAGGAATCCTGCAACTCAGTGTTGCTGAGATTGGCATTGGCTAAATTTCTGCCCGATAAGTCGCGCTCGTTGAGATTCGTACCGCTCCAATCAACACCACTCAGATCTGGGCGTTGTGGAGGCGTACGCGACGGTGTTTTGATGTGGTGGCGATGATTTGTCGGTTTAACCACCGCTGCTTGGGGAACGGGGACGGGTTCGGTAACTTGAGTAGGCTGAGGTGGTGCTGGTGGTCGCACTCGCTGGGAGTAAGTTTCTGGACGCGATGTAGCTCTGCGGGGCTGTTGGCGCGCATGGCGAGTAGCCTCTCGCTCCGATCGATTAGTCGATCGAGTAGCTGTCTGACGATCGTTATTGTCGGGATGGAGATCGCTGGAGTTGCTGCCATTTCCGTTACTACGACTGGCTTGATACTCGCGCAACCGATCGCGCGCATTGTTGATTTCTTTAAGTTTGGCTTGAGCTTTTTCTTGCAAGCGCAGACTGTCTTGCGGCAACCGGTCAGGATGCCACACTAAGACTAAATCCTTATAAGCCTGGTTCACTTCTTCGAGTGATGCTCCAGGCTCCAATTCGAGTGCTTTGTACCAACACTGTAGCTCGTCATTCATCTATCTAAAGTAGCATTACTACTAATGAAGGTGGCCGCACTTATCGATTAAATTAATATTCTTTATCGATCGGATGGATTCGCCATTCATGCATCATTTGGGCAGCCTTACCCGATCGCAAATATTATAGCTTGCCGATCGACTGGGCAAAAATTGCACCCACTACGGCAACTACAAGCTACCGAGCCGATCCAGCTCTTAAAAGCTATTCCTAGTCTAACGACTCGCTCGCTTACTGGGGATGAAAGTAGCTGTAGATATCTGTGGCAATCTGCTGGCCGATGCCTGGTGCTTTGGCTAAGTCTTCGACACTCGCCGCCCGAATATAGTCGATCGAGTGAAAATGTGCCAGCAGTTGTTTCTGGCGATGGCTGCCCAAACCCGCAATATCGTCGAGGTACGATCGGGTTTGCTTGACTGCCCGCTGTTGGCGGTGGAACGTAATCGCAAAGCGATGCGACTCATCCCGGACGCGTCGCAGCAATTGGACGCCAGCTTGCTCGGCATCGGTCGGTAGAGGCAAGCTTTCATTGGGTAAGAAAATTTCTTCCCGCTGCTTGGCGAGACTAACTATGCACATTTTGTCAGCGAGATTCATCTCTTCCAATACCTTCATCACTGCCGATAGCTGCCCCTTGCCACCGTCAATCATCACGACGTCGGGGAAATTAGCATCATCCGTATTCACGCCCCCAGCATACTTACGAAATCGCCGTCTGGCAATTTCCGCATGACTGGCATAGTCATCGGAATGACCAGTTGTGATATCGGGGTTTTGAATCTTATAGTGGCGATAGTGCTGCTTTGCAGGCAATCCGTCGATAAATACCACTTGCGAAGCCACCGCATTCGAGCCTTGAATGTGGGAAATATCAAAACCTTCAATCCGGTGGGGCAGTTCGGGCAAGTTGAGGATTTCAGCCAGATCTTCCAGAGCACCGAGATTGCGTTCGCTTTGACGTTGGAGGCGGGCAAGTTCGTGCTGGGCATTTTTCTCGACCATCTCAATTAACTCGGCTTTAAGCTGCCGCTGGGGAGTAATTAGCGTAACTTTCCGACCCTTGCGATCGCTCAAGTAACTAGCCAACATTTCTCCATCGGGCAGCGGATACTGCACCAAGATCTCCAGCGGGATCTCCACCGGATCTGCGGCTTGGTAGTGTTCTTCGAGTACCCGTTGCAAAATCGCGCCCAGCTCAGCGTCAGATGTCTGACTAATTTCTGTTGCTGTTACAGCTTCAGCTAGCGACTGCACCTCAGCCGTATAGCCTAGTCGCCCGACTAATTTACCCGCCCGAATTTGAAATAGTTGCACCGCTGCAATCTTGAGATCGGCAGCGAGAGCGATCGCGTCGCGAGACACAGTATCGTTGGATAGTGCGACTTTTTGTTCGGCATTTAGGGCAGTCAGATTGTGAATGCGATCGCGAATCGCACCCGCCTGCTCGAAATCGAGATTTTCGGCAGCCTTTTGCATCTGGGCGGTCAGCGTTTCAATTAATTCGCCCGTGCGACCTTGAAAAATCATTGCGACTTTTTCGACAGTTTGGCGATAATCGATCGGCGCGATCAGATTTTGGCAAACGCCCGGACACCGGCCGAGATCGTAATTGAGACAGGGACGATCTTTAAATAAGGGTTGCGGTCGTTGGCGCAGCGGAAATGTCCGCTTAATTGTGTAGAGGACGTTGCGGAGTAAATGTGCATCGGTATATGGGCCATAATACTTATCTTTACCTTTACCGAGCCGCCGATTGCGAGTCAGCAGAATGCGCGGATAGTCTTCTGACCAGGTAATCAGCACGTACGGGTATTTTTTATCATCCTTAAGCAGGACATTAAAATGCGGCTGGTGTTGCTTGATGAGATTAGCTTCTAGTGCCAGTGCTTCGGCTTCGCTGTCCGTGACGATAAACTCGATCTCGGCGACTTGGCGCACCATCATGGCAATGCGGGGCGTGTGCCGATCGCCGTCCCGAAAATACGATCGCACGCGAGAGCGGAGTTTTTTGGATTTACCGATGTACAAGATGCGATCGGTCGCATCGCGCATAAAGTAAACACCCGGTTCGGGCGGTATTTCCTGGAGTCGCTGTTCGAGGTCGGGCTTGGGAATAGTGGCGAGCTTGATAATGGTCGGATGGAGTTGGCGTTCGTCTAACACAGATAGATACCCTCAGCAGCAGCGATCGTCGCGATAAAACATGCTTACTAAAAAATATAACAAAGATCGGATTGCTAGGCTGGTGTATAGAACGATCCCCACCGTACGGAGATCCCGCTCGGTTGGAATCTAGTGTGGGTGAGAGAGTTGGCAGTCGATCGCGATCGCGATCTGCTGAAGGCTACCGCATTTCGAGTAAGATTTATTTAACGGGATGAGCTTCCCCAGATCCCGCGTTCGAGCTGCTATTTTTTCCTGAGAAATGGGTACTATGAGCAGGAGCGGTCGTCACAATACAGGCATTCTGAGTCAAAGAATCTACACTTAATAAGCTACTGTATAAAACGATCGCCCCTGTACGTAGAGTCGCATCGCATTCAACTATATATTGAACGCGCTGGTTGTTGACGATCGTACGGCCTCTCAACTTACTAAAATTAGTTACTTTATGCTGACTGAATTACGTTTAAATGCGGATACGAGTAGCTAAAGTCACAGTGTTAGAATATGAGGGAGTATACACACAGTCACCCGCACAAAGCATTATGGATGAAATTGCACAATATTGGCTAGTACTCAAACGTCGTTGGTTGCCAGCCGCTCTGGTCTTTGCACTTACTACAGCAGTAGTAACAATTTGGACTTACAAGCAAACGGAAATCTTCCAAGCCAAAGGACAAGTTATTCTGAAAAAGACTAACAAAACTAGTGCCTTGTTGAGTAGTGTAACCAGTGCTGCTGGCGGTGGTGGTGCGATTGGCGATTTGGAAGGGCTAACCGGAAGTATGCCAGTCAATACTCAAGCAGAAATCCTCAAGTCATTAACTACAATTAATGGCGTACTCGCAGAGTTACGCAGTGGTAAGTATGCCAATAGACCGGAAGGAAAACGTTTAGATAAATTTATTAAAAAAACTGACGGCTTTGTCCAACAACTCAAAGTTAGTAGTATTAAAGGAACTGATATTTTAGACATCACCTTCCAAGATCCCAGTAGGGAATTGGCTAAAGATGTCGTCGAAAAACTCATGGAAGTCTACATCCGTGACGACCAAACAAATCAACGTCGCGAGGCCGAAGCAGCGCGTAACTTTGTCTCTAAAGAACTTCCTAAAATCGAATCTGAAGTTAAATCCGCTGAGAGCGATATCCGCAAGTTTAAAGAAGAGTACAACGTTGTCGATCTACCTACCGAGTCTGTTAAAGCCGTAGAAACGATCACCAGCCTCAACAAAGAAATCACCTCGGCGTCAGCTCAACTAGCCGCCGAAACATCGCGACTCGAAGGTTTGAAGGCACTGTTTGGCGGTAGAGACGCTCAAGCCACCATCCAATCTGGTCTGGTGAGCGAATCCCCTGGTTTGCAAAAATCTCTCAAAGAGCTGCAAGAAATCGAAGCTAAGATCGCTACTGAAAAAACGCGGTTTAGCGATAACGATCCGAGCATCCTCAATCTTAAAGAGAAACGCCAAGCACTCGTCGAAATTCTCCAAAAGCGGTTCAAACAAAGCTTAATTGGCGACAAACAGTTCCAAGGCAAACTAGTCGAACTCCAACCATCGGGGATTCAAGGCAACTTGATTGCTGACTATGCCAAGAGCGAAGCCCAACGGACGAGTCTCCAGAAACAGATCTCTGCGCTAGTATATGTAGTCGATGCCTACAAGCAACGGATGAACGCGCTGCCCAAATTGGAGCAACAACAAACCGCTCTAGGTCGCAAGCTCGAAACCACACGGACTAATTACAAAACCTTGCTGAGCAAACTGCAAGAAATTGAAATTGCAGAGAATCAAACTCTGGGTAACTCCAGAATCCAAACTCATGCCGAACTGCCACAAGAAGCACTCTCGCCCAAAAAACCGCAGAACATTGCGATCGGTGGTTTCTTAGGTCTGTTCCTCGGTGCGGCTACTGCCTTCTTACTTGATGGTGCTGACAAACGGATCAAAACTTCCGAAGAAGCCAAAAACTTACTACCTGGTTATCCGATCTTGGGTCAAATTCCGGTATTTGAAAAAGCCCGTCAACTCCCCAAACTGGGTAGTAAAGCCGGTGCCAGAACTCCAGGTCAACTGGTCTTGACTGGCATCAATACCGGCATCGATGGTGAATCCTTCCGGATGTTGCAGACCAATCTCCAGTTCCTCAATGCCGATGATAGCCTCAAGGTTGTGGTCGTATCTAGCTCGCAATCAGGCGAAGGTAAATCGACTGTAGCTGCCAACCTCGCACTGGCAGTCGCCGAACTCGGCAAAAAGGTACTCTTGGTCGATGCCGACATGCGCAAACCAGCGCAACATCTGATCTGGCGTCAAACTAACTATGAAGGACTCAGCAACGTCCTCAGCGGTCAATGCGATCGCCAAACCGCCACCACCGAAGTTCAACCCAATCTCTTCCTCTTGACTGCTGGTGTCGTACCGCCAAATCCCGTCATCTTGATCGATTCGGTGCAAATGAGCACTTCGATCGCGCAGTGGTCGCAAGAGTACGATTTAGTCATCATTGACGCACCACCACTAACGGTAGCGGCAGATGCGGCAATATTGGGTACTCAAGCTGGCGGATTAGTCTTCGTCCTCCGTCCTGGTGTTGCTGACAAAGAATCAGTAGACTACGCTCAAGAAATCTTGACCCAATCCAAGCTCAAAGTCTTAGGGATGGTGCTCAACGGTGTCGATCTAGACAAACAAAACCGTTACAACCATTACTACTACTCGTCTCAGGTAGCAAGAGGGGATGAAGGCAATTCTGGTTCTAAGCTGTTAACCGGAACCATCACCAACCGCACGCGGTAGAACCCGATATTCTGGGTCGTTGACTGTGTCGGCTCAGTAACTAAATCAAAAATATTCAGGGGTGTGAGGTTGCTCGCACCCCTTTATTTATGGAAATCCTGCAAAGCTATGTTCGCCAATATCTCAATCGATTCATCCTATTGATAGATTAGCTTCAATCTCGGCTCATTTAATTATTAAGCTATCTATTTTAAATTTTCGGAGACACCTTCTAGGAAAGCGATAAATCCCTTGCCCCAAACATTATTCTCAGCAAAGTGCTCGCCAATTTTAACTGCTGCTTTTTTACTACCATTATAGAATCGTTTGACACTCAACAAGTTTCGCCACTGGAGAATTTGTTTGTATTTAATTTCTTGGAATTCCACATTGATGATTTTAACTGCCTCAGCTTCGGTAGCTGTGGGATATTGACTTTGCAATCTTACTAAAATTGTTTGAAACTCAGCGATCGATCTTTGGATATCTAGATCGGTGCCATAGTTATTCTGAATGCCAACTTGGT
>NZ_JANPGM010000592.1:0-5093 GCF_031423935.1 Chamaesiphon sp. VAR_69_metabat_338 | reverse complement strand
GTGCGGGAGCCGCTAAATCCCCCTTAAAAAGCGGATGCCTTTTCGGTCGGGTTCCCCGACCATGAAAAGGCACCAAGCGGGGGACTAAGAATCCGGTTCCTCCCTGCTTGGTGCAACACATGCGGAGGGAACCTCCGCGTGGTTGCATCCGCTTTTTAAGGGGGCTAGGGGGATTTTCTAGAGTTTAGGCGTAACAAATTTGACTTTTCAAACAGCCTCTTAGGCTTTAGGCTTTAGGGGATAGGGTGTTTTCTCGTACATAATTGCCCATTCTTCCCGTCTCCCGTCCCTCAATCTCCCAACTTAATCTGGAATTGCTACCCTAGAGATAGTAGTTGAGACTCATTACACTTAGAACCAAGCGAAGCTATGAAAGGAGTCGTTGTCGAAATTAGAACTCAGATGTTGATTCTGGGAACGCTCGTCGGATTGATGTGGGGATTGGAAGTTCTCGATACCTTTGTATTTCGGCATGGACTCGACACTTTAGGGATTTTTCCGCGCAATCCGATCGGGTTGCGCGGTATTCTATTTTCACCCTTCTTACATGCCAACTTCACGCACCTAATGGCGAATACAGTGCCCTTTGTAGTGCTAGGTTGGCTGATAATGGCTCAAAGTATCGCCAACTTTATCGTCGTCTCACTCATCTGTATGGTTGTGGGCGGGATAGGAACTTGGGTATTTGGTGCCAGTGGCTTACATATCGGTGCTAGCGGTGTCATTTTCGGTTATCTCGGTTTCCTGCTGGCGCGCTATTATTTCGATCGCCGTCCGAGTTCTGGGCTAGTAGCTTTATTTGTCGGTGGCACCTATGGAAGCGTCCTGTGGGGAATTCTGCCCTCCATGCCGGGTATTTCTTGGGAAGGACACCTCTTTGGTTTCTTGAGTGGGATTCTGGCGGCGGGCTTAGTTAGCGATCGATAACCCATACTGACAGGAGTTAAAGCCTCTATTTATCAGGCTCAAGCCTATACTAATTCACTATTACCGGATCTTCCCCCGCTCCCCGCTTTCCTAACTAAGTATTGTGCTTCACAGTAAAGGATTTCAGTGAAAAGTCGTCGATTTAGATTTCAAATATCATACAAAAGTCCGATTTAATTCGATCGCGATTCGTCGAGAATAAGTGGAAGTCAAAACGTCTACTCAACTCGACTTACACTATTCGCATCACCACTAAATCTTTTGTATGCATTCTCTAGAACCAGAAGAAGAAGATTTTTTATTTTGTCCGTCCTTCGACTGGGAAGATCTCTATACTGAAGAGACTTTCGGCGACAGGTTGCGACTTTTTTACAATCAGTTTAATGGCAGCACCCGCGCACTATTAGACGATGCCCTCTTTCGGGAAATCGAGTCTAAATCGATTGTTACTAGCTTAGAAATTTTGTGTGCCAATCACATTATTCACAAACGGCTAATCCAAAAACATCAAAAAATCCGGAATGAAATTCGCTGGATTTGGCCGGAGACAGTTATGCAGTTTGAGATTGGTATTTGCAATCCCGACTGGTGCGGACGAGTGTTTAAGCTACCTTAGTTTCTGCCGTTTGCGGTAGATCCTGCCCCATTCCCAATTTCCTGGCATTCTCACCCGTGGTAGAGATTCGGATATCTACCCGATCGAGAATCGCCCTGCCACCTAAAATAGGGATAGGGACAACGCGCGAATATAGGCTATGGATAATAACAACTGGCTACAACAGATTTTAATGTTTGGGATCGGCACGACTTCATTGGTCGCCGATCGCGTCCGCGAGGTTAGCGAACAGTGGGTCAAAGACGGTAAGATCGACTCCGACCAAGCTAAATCGTTTGTCGATGACCTGATGGGGCAAATGAAGCTCGATCCGGCCAACTTTGAAGCTCAACTCCAGCGGACGATCCGCAATACGATGCAGGATCTGGGCGTACCGCGTCAAAATGAAATGGACGAACTGCGCGGGCGGATCGATAGACTCGAACGCCAAGTGCGAGAACTGGAAAACAAATTATGGAAATAGGCACTCAAATCTAGATCTGGCAAGATTTGAGTCGATCGATTGCAAAAATCGTTACCACGAACCGCTGATGATTATAATCAGATCGTGGTTCAAATTAAATTGAGTATGAAAGAAATTTTAGTCAGTTTAGGATTGATGCTCGGATGCGGTATCCTAATTCTAGTCTTTCAGTTTGTTGTGGGGACGCCAACTGCCACTGCTGAAGCGATCGGCGCGAATAATCTAGTGGCGACGATCGATCCACCGACCTCTACTCCCGCTAAATTAATTGCCATGGATAAGAACGAAAATCAAGTGACAACTGCCTCGGGACTAAAGTACGTGGAGATCGCCGAAGGTAATGGCGAAAGCCCTGCTAAAGGCCAAACGGTATCGGTTCACTATACTGGTACGCTAGAGAACGGTCAGAAATTTGACAGCTCTCGCGATCGCAACCAAGCATTTGAATTTCAAATCGGTGAAGGCCAAGTCATCAAAGGTTGGGACGAAGGACTCAGTACCATGAAAGTCGGCGGTCGTCGCAAGCTGATTATTCCTGCAGATCTAGGCTATGGCGCGCGCGGTGCTGGCGGCGTCATCCCCCCCAATGCTACCCTCGTTTTTGATGTAGAACTACTCAAGATCAAAGGATAGTGGGATCGTTGGAGGTAGTTTGCCTAGATCTGCACTACTTCCACGCCCTAAATCTGAATTTGGGAACATCGCTCGGTTAATGGTTGTCATGGAGAGTGAGGATGCTCGAAACAACCCTAGTAACCATGAGTCAATCACTTTCCCTATCTTGGTCCCAGCTTGAGGAAAACCTCCCTCGAACCAGAGTGCAAGTAGCTAAATTAGACAAATTACCGAACAATGAGCTGATTGTGCTCGCTCAGTCTGGCTTGCGTGCAGATCGAGCAGCTTTAGCCGAGCTTATGCGGCGGCATCAGTCCCATGTCGATCGGATTTTGTACCACTTGGCTCCAGACTGGCAAGATCGCGCGGATCTCGCGCAGGAAGTATGGATTCGGGTTTACAAGAATATCAAAAGTCTCAACGAACCCGAAAAGTTTCGGGGCTGGTTGAGTCGGATCGCAACTAATCTGTTCTACGATGAGTTGCGCAAACGCAAGCGCGTCGCGCCGCCACTATCGCTAGACGCGCCGATTAACGTTGGCGACGGATCGATCGAGTGGGATATTGCCTCCGATACTCCCAATCCCTCCGAACATCTGAGTACGGTTGAGTTCTACGACCAATTACGCGCCGCGATCGCCAAACTACCAGCTGCCTTTCGGACTACTATCGTCCTGCGGGAAATTGACGGTTTGTCATACGAAGAAATTGCGGATGTGACGGGTGTATCGATCGGGACTGTGAAATCACGGATTGCTAGAGCGAGAGCTGGATTGCAATCTAAGTTAACAGGTTATTTTGAATCGTAACTATTTTCCCCGAACGGGGAATATTAGCAATATATTGAAATTTAGCAATGCTTGCTAAAATTAAAATTATTTAAACTTTGGGACACACACAGGGTAATTGAGGATCGGAACATGACAGACTACTTCGATGGGGAGCGATCTGGCGCACTTCTAGACGAAAGGTTCGAGCTGCTAAGTGCCTATCTCGATGGCGAGGTAACGGCAAGCGAACGCCAGCAAGTAGAAGCATGGCTGGCAAGCGATGCTGCTTTTCAACACCAGTATCGCCAGCTCAACCAGATGCATCGCGCATTTCCACAGATGCCAGTGCCCAGCAGCCAGTCTGCTGAAGCTCTATCCGCAGGCGTATTTGGGAAGATAGACAGCCGTCGCCATCGCAAACTTTCTTGGATTGGTGGTAGCGCGATCGCCGCTAGTATCGTTGCTGCACTCGCTGGATTGAGTGGTTTATTTAGCGGGAATAGTCCACAAATGCAATTTGCAGCAAATAAAACAAACATTCCCGCACCGTTGATGGTGGCACTAAACGACCCGATTTTGGCAATCCCTAGCAAAGGCGGACAATCGATCGAATTGCCCATGTCTTCGCCAGAAGTCAACGCGGATTCTTACTAAAGGATGGATTCGATCGAGTATCCCATCTTCAACTATGGCAATTATTAATAAATGCGGTGTCTGTGAAGACATCGCATTTGTTTTAGCTGCAATTATCCGCCCGATTTTCCGATTGGAAAATTATAATCCATATAGTCGCCTAAACCAGCTCACAAACTGCTGTGCCTCTGGATGCTGGGGATCTAAAATTCTTTCCTTGATAGCCTGATGTAACTGTCTACCTGGTGGTTTTTGCCAAGCTAGCCAGCTGTAGATTTGAGCTTTATCACGATGATAGTCAGTAAAAGCCGCGCCCTTGTCTTTAGCTCGATCGATCGTCTCTCCAGCAAATTCCCAGAGCGAAGAACTAGCAGTCGGTAGCAAATATCCCAGAAATGTCTCCAACATTCCTGGCAGCTTATTATCGGGCATAATCCAAATGCCAACTCGAACGCCATTATCAGCTTCGATAATCAATCCTTCTTCAGGTAATTCTTCAGGTATCTTCGAGACTGATTTGCTATTTCGACAAGCATTTCTAATAGCAATCCATCGATCGAGTGGCTGTTCGTCAGCATCTAGCAATATCCCTAACGCCTCGATGCCATCAGCTTTTAGTTCGGTAGAAATCGAGCCTGGTTTAAGAATATTTTCATAACCCTCATAATCTTTGATGTGAACGATCGTATTTTTCCCACTACCCCAATTAATGCCATTTAGTTCTATTAATTCGGGGATAGTTCGCTTCTCATCTTGTCCCTCAACTAGCAGCACATTTTTATAAATTGCCATTAGTTAGCGCACCTCAATATCACGCTCTGCCGCGATCGCCATTTCCTGTTCATTAAAGACAACACTCGCCTTTTTCCCGCGCTCGATCCGATGAATCGTGATATCATCGCTGGCAATATCATCTGAATTAGCAACTTCTGCTAAACTCTTCCAGCAATCGCTATTATGAGTGGTGGCAAATACTTGAATATCTAGTTTTTCAGCGGTTTTACAAATCAGCTTCCATAAATCTATCATCACGCTGAAATGCAAGCCTGTGTCTATTTCATCGATTAGT
>NZ_JANPGM010000591.1:0-11832 GCF_031423935.1 Chamaesiphon sp. VAR_69_metabat_338 | reverse complement strand
ATCGACAGAAGTAGCTAAGACAGGAAATAAACGAATTCTTCCTTGAGACGATCGTGCGGCTTGCTGCCAAACTCGCTCATCATCTTCGCCTTCTAGGATAAGCATTACATCATTACTGAGGCTTAACGACAGGGGATGACCAAAAAATGGGGCTACTTTCTTGATCTGCTGAGGTGCCGCTTTTTGCTGAATTGCTGCTATTCCAAAGTCCTTAGTGCCTATTGATGTGTATTCGGATTCGGCCAATGCACACACAAATGGTGTGCTATGAGTAGCAAGACAGATTGCGACATGCGGTCTAATTTCGTCCGATAAGCTAGCGATCTCTCCCAGAATAAACTTTGCCAAACGCGCTTGAAGATCGGGATGAAGGTGTACGTCAGGTTCATCAAGCAAAAGAATATTGAACTTTGATTTGTCTATAGTTTCAAAGAAGTACATGATTTCTGAAGCTAGTGCTATAGCCTCAGACTCGCCACTACTTATCTGATCTGGTGGAACAGAATCACCCGAACTATTAATGAAGACAAATTTTGAGTCTACCTGCTCAATCGATATATTAGAAAGTAATTTGTTGATCCCTTCTAATCGATCTACTCTGAAATTACGCTGAAGATCTTGTCTAATTAATGTTGAGTCCTGTAGTTTTCTCAAGTAAATAATTTCGATTTCTCTCAGCAAATTTGCAGAGGTAGCTTTGAATTGATCCGCCTGATTCTTTCGTCGAACTTCCTTTAACCAGCCAGGGTTGTTCTCCATGTTATTCTGCATGTTCCCATCACATCTGAACACCCCAGCTCGCTCAGGGCTAATGTATCGAACATTGAATTTTAAGTCGTTTGATAACTTAATATCAAGTGCTCTGAGAAACCGACTTTTCCCAGATCCGTTCCTTCCGAGGATAATGTTGACGTTCGAGATGTTTAGTAACTCAGCTTCAGGAGCCGTGAGTTCTGAATACTTCATTTCCACTGTAGATTATCTTATGTTATTGCGATTGCAGAGAAAATTATGTAAGTTGAGATATTGAATGTATTAATAAATACAAGTTTGATATTTAGATTTTAGTTCAATTGCAGCACAAAAGCTGTTGAGGCTATTTAATAAAGCATTGTAATAAGAATAAGCATCATCGCGATCGATCTGAAGATAATTATACAAAGCCAGTTCTGGCTCTGACACTAGAGATATCTGCGGAATATCCAATCCCGCTGCGGTTAAGCGGATGGATGCGATCGAGATTAATAACGACCCGATCGTATTATTTCTGCCCTGGTAAAGATCTTCCAGCCCAGGTAAGATTAATTCCGATCCTGGTAATTCATTTAGTTCCATTATTTATCCCTCTCTAATGTACTTTCACAACGACCGATAAATTGTTCGATCTTAAAAGATCGATCGCAAATCACTCATTATTAACCATCAATAACTCCTGCAAACTATCTGGAAAATCACCATTCCTAACCATCTTCGTAAACACTTCATAACAATCCCGCTTATCCCCAGCCTTGCGCGGATAACCCAACCACAACACGATCGGGACTTGCCGCTCCTCACTGCTAAAAGCCCTAAAAAACAATCGATAACGATTTGGTAGCCCCATCCCCTTCATCCGGCCATACCGCCGTAACGAGCCAGTCAAAGCAAACTGAGTCGCCAGCGGATCTACAGCGATCTTCTCCTTAATCCCCACCATCACAGCCGCCAACAGCTTCACATCAGGATGTCCGAGGTAATCTGCTTCCGGTAACTCAGCCTTCAACTGCTTCACCCGTTCCCGCAATTGTCGTCGCTGTTCGCCAAATAACTGGCGGTGAAAGTAAATTTCCCAACCATTGCGGATGAGTGCGCTCATTAATCGATTATCACCCCAGCTAACAGCTCATCATCTTCACCCGCCATCTCCTCGGTATATGCTTCCAGATGTTCGGGATTAGTCAGCGCGTCTTTAGTCACTAAATCTAAAAATAGACTCAGCATCAGATCGTCTGAATCTGATTCTGGTTCGACTGGCTGTGGTTCTAACTTGACTAGCACAGTGTTATCGCTCAATACCTCCACCCATCCCGTCGCATTCACAAATTGCGGATGGTCGCGGTAGAAACTAGCTGGCAAGCGGAAACCAGACGCATTACCGATTTTAGCAGGTGCGAGTGGATAGGTTGGATTAGTCATAGCCAAAAATGTTATTACCGATAGTAATAACACTATCTTACCAAAATATTTTAAGTATTATCCGTTCCGCTGGATATATCGAAGTAGTTTTACCAGAAAACTAAAATAGACACGCCTCTTATTTTGGATTTTGTCTAAAATCTAAAATAGCGGCAGTCGTAATCCGTGATGACTCGATCGCAACCCCAATCGATCGATATAATTATCGATCGATCGACTCCTCACTGGAATTAACCAATCATCAACATTGCCGACTTCACTGTGACTCTTTCTCTACTATCGCCTTAGTCATTAGATATTTTGCGACATTATCCTGCGAATAACGACACTAATTTGCGAATAGCGACATTTAATGTGCGAAGGTACGACACCTATTTAGGCGCGTGTAAACCGCATTCTTTCTGAGTGGCTTCTTCCCACCACCAGCGACCTTCGCGTTCGTGTTGATTGGGGAGAGTGGGTTTGGTGCAGGGTTCGCAACCGATACTGACAAAGCCGCGTTCGTGGAGCGCGTTGTAGGGCACTTCTAGCGCGCGGATATACGTCCACACATCCTCAGACGACCAATTTGCCAGGGGGTTGAACTTGACTAAGGGATGGTCTGGAGCACCGAAAGCACCATCGGCTTGAATGACGGGGACACTAGCGCGCGTAGAAGGACTTTGATCTTTGCGTTGTCCGGTAATCCAGGCATCGAGGGTGGCTAATTTGCGCCGCAAGGGTGCCACTTTGCGCACGCCGCAGCATTCTTGGTGTCCGTCTTCATAGAAGCTAAATAAACCCTTGGCTTTGACCATCGCTTCGACGGGAGCGGCTTCTGGATACACGACATCGATCGCGATGCCGTAGTGTTTGCGGACGCGATCGATAAATTGATAGGTTTCGGGATGGAGCCGTCCGGTATCGAGACTGAAGACTTTGACATTAGGATTCAGCTTATAAGCCATGTCAATCAGCACCACATCTTCAGCCCCACTGAAAGAAATGGCAATATTATCGAATAAACTCAATGCCCGTTTGATAATTTGCTGAGGACTCTGGGTGCTCAGTTCGGCATCTAGGGTGGGGAAGTCAAGTTCCGTACTCGCCTGGGTCATGGTTGTCAGCTCTGGAAAAATTAAGGATCGCGCTCATTGCCTGACGATATTTTACAAGAGAAGTGCAGGCAGCGGAAAGTCGATTTATGGAGGCTGGCGCAGGCTATTGGTGCGAGATCCGTTGTTGAAACAGCGATTTCGTCTCACAATTTGAATTGCAATGCTGGTTAAATTTGAATTTACCAGTATCGATCTCCAGATTTTTAGGCACAATCTTAAAATATAGACAAACAGTATCTTTGGTCTGAAACTCAAAGATGGTCAAGCGATCGATTGAGATCGCAACACACTCTAAAATGCTAATTTACAATCCCGAACTGGGTATACTTCAAATAAGAATTTGAAATATTTAGGAGTTGTAAATGTCTTGGCTGACGCGTAATGAATTAATCGAGATGGGCTTTGGTTCTCTAGGTGAAAACGTATTATTATCTAGCAAGGCTTCTATTTACAACACCCAAAATATCTACCTTGGTAATAATGTGCGGATCGATGATTTTTGCATAATCTCTGCTGGTGAGGGCGGGATTAGAATCGGCAGAAATGTACATATTTCGGCATACTCTAGTGTGGTCGGCCAAGCACCGATCGATTTTGAAGACTTTAGTGGTATTTCCAATAAAGTTTCTGTTTTCTCATCGACTGATGATTTTGCCAAAGGGATGACCAATCCGACTGTACCCGATCGCTTTCGACGATTGAAACATCTTCCCGTCCGCTTGGGCAAACATGCGATCGTCGGGGCTAATTGCGTAGTGTTACCTGGAAGTAATTTGGCTGAAGGTACGGCAGTGGGCGCGTTATCGGTGGTAAGAGGCAAGCTAGAACCGTGGACTGTGTATCTGGGCAACCCCGCCAAGCGAATTATGTCAAGATCTCAGGCGATTCTCGATCTAGAGCAAGAGTTACTGTCAAGCGAACAAAACGCGATCGCTACAGTGGACATCGAGCAGATTCAATTCGAGCAATCTTTAGGATCGTTGCCATTATCCTAGCAATGGCAGTAGCTTATTATCTAACGATTAAACCGAGCCGGTATCTCTAGAAAAAGTAGTTGCGATTTATCGATCGCAACTACTTTCCCCGATCCGAAAACTGGTTTTAGAGCATAATTCGCTTTTCTAAATATTGACCGATCGTCACTTGTTCGCCAGCGCGAGAAATAATAGTTTGACGAGTGCGGTATTTTTCGCCAACTAGCTTAATTTCTTCTTCAAATACCGAGCTTTGATACTCAGTTTTCAGGCACATAGTATCGGGATGGGGAAAATGATAAGTTGCCGTAATTGGCTTGGGAGTCGCAAAGCCGCGATCTCGATAGAGGATATTTCCCAACGCGCCAAATAAAGTACTGCCTTTGGAAGCTTTTTTACCTGTAATTGAATCTTTACTATCCCACAGAATTTCGCTGCCACAGGTGAGTGCTAATGCATCTAAACCGTGCATTTGCGCTAGTGTTTGCAATTCGGGGCAACCAGCTTCCAAAAATCTAATTTCAATCTCACTGATAACTTCTTGGGTTGCTCCGTCTGGGAGTGTGTAGTAGCGACGTTCGGACGACCACTTACCAGCGGAGGTGTGGAAAAACTTGGCAACGAGTAATTCTTCAGTAGTCGATGGCGATGGATAGTCTTGTAAGCCTTTGGTCATGGGCTTTGTCCTCACAGGATTAAGTTAGGGTTTGGGTAGCCATGGCAATGTGGCGCGATCTCCACATACCTTCAGCCAAATGCACAGAGTGAATTTTTTATCTAAAGCTCGTAATACTTCTTAATATAGCGAAAATAACTGCTGGTCGATCGTCGCGATTGATGCAGAAAATTAGTCGATCGCTTCCAAACCGATATTTAGACTGAGTTTGAGGGTTTCTATCCAAAATTAGTCAATTGACGAACGGAACCGAATAGTGCTAATCATCATCTGGGTGAAAACTAAACCCGGATTAGCTCGACGGCGTTCCCCGTTGGCATCGCCGCAGTAGATACTCGTCCGCAAAGCACCGATCGCATCGACAATCGCTGCTAAGTGTAAATAGAGATTGCCTCATCTTCGCTCGGATCTCGATCGTCAAAACCGTCCAAATCCCGATCTACCATTACATCACATCCTCTCTATGAAATTAAGTTGGCTCCTCCCCGGACTGATTAGTAGTGCGTGCCTATTCGGTGCCGCACCAGCTCAAGCAGGCAACTTTACTGGCTGGGAATTTAATGCCAGTCAAAATCAGTTAAACTTTGGTACCGATAGTGGCGTCATACCCAAAGCCACCTTACTCGATGGCCCCTATCGTTTGGTGGTGGATCTCCCTGGGACGAAATTGAATGAGGCGACCGTCCGCAAGCAATTTGGTGGTGCAGTGCGGGAAGTGCGGATCGGTCAATCAGAAGACAACATCACCCGCTTGGCGATCGAACTGGCTCCTGGCTATGGTGTTGACCCCCAGAATGTGATTATTCGCAGCGATATTCCGACCCGCTGGTCGATTAAATTGAGATCGATCGAGCGGGGTGTTTCAACAGCCAGCACGGGCAACGTTCGAGCCGTGCCAATCAGTCCGATTGTCTTTGCTGGTGTTGTGCCCATCGGCCAGGAAATGACCGCGCTCAAGAGCCAAATTCAGTCCCTAGCGTCGAAGTATGGTTATCGATCGACAGGGATGTTTATTATGGAAGTAGACACGGGTAATTATCTAGAGATTAATAGCGAGAAAAGTTTTCCTGCCGCAAGTACGATTAAGTTGCCGATTTTGATGGCACTATTTCAAGCTGTCGATGCTGGTAAAGTGCGGATGGATGAAACACTTACCGTCAGACGCGATCTGATGACTGGTGGTTCGGGCGAACTCCAATATCATCCCGGCGCAAAATTGAGCGTGTTGCAGACAGCCACGAAAATGATCGCTATTAGCGATAATACGGGGACGAATATGATTATCGACAGGTTGGGTGGGCGTGCCGCGCTCAATCGTCAGTTCAAAAGTTGGGGGCTGCGCAAAACAGTCATCAATCGGTTGCTGGGAGATTTTAAAGGGTTGAATACAACCAGTCCTGCCGATATGGTCAGAGTCTCGGCATTAATTGCCAAGCACCAACTAATTAGCGAAACCAGCCGCAGTAAAGTCTTAGATATTCTCAATCAAACCGAGAATCGCAAGCTGTTATTTGCGGGTATAGGTAAAGGTGCCGCAATCGCTCACAAGACGGGGACGTTAGGGCGATTGATTGGCGATGCGGGGATTGTGGAGATGCCCAATGGCAAGTTATATTTGGCGGGTATTTTCGTCAAGCGATCGTTTAACGATCTCCGCGCTCGTGATTTTGTCCAAGCGGTATCGCGGTTGACTTATAACTATATCAACGATCGACAAGTAAGTCAGAAACCTTAAGTTAGGGGATAGGGAAGAGGGAATAGTTGATAGGGGCAGTTGGTAATTGCTCCTATCTTCTGTTTTGGTCGATTGCGATGAACATGGAGAGGTGATTAATGGCTCAAATGATTAGATTAGCGATCGAGTCGGATTTTGAAGGGATTCTGGCTCTGCAATCGCGAAATTTGTATGCGAATCTTGCAGCGGAAGCATTGGCGGGTGGGTTTGTGACGACACCATTTACGCCGGATTTATTGCGACAATTATCGATTCAATCTGGGGTATTTGTTGCCGAAGATGGTGGCAAGATCGTCGGGTATGTGCTGGCTGGGGATTGGGACTTTTTCTCGCAGTGGGGAATTTTCAGACTGATGATGGCACGGCTACCCGATCTGAAATTTCAGGGTCGGGAACTAACGGTCGATCGCACTTTTCAATATGGGCCAGTTTGTATCGATGCTTCTTGTCGAGGTAGCAATCTTTTACCAGAATTATATAATCTGATGCGATCGAGTTTTGCCCCGAAGTTTCCAATCGGGATTACGTTTATCAATAAAATCAACGAGCGATCTTTTGCCGCGCATACGCGCAAACTTGGATTAGAAATCATTGATGAATTTGAATTCAATGGTAATTCTTTTTATACTTTAGCTTTCTTGACTGTGAATTAAGTTGGTTAGCTAGATTAAGCGGGGAGCGGGGAGTCGCTTCCATTGCTGGGGAACCTAACCGGAGCGACTCCGCTAAATTCCCACCCTAACAACCCAATTATCAATTATTTTAATGAATTGGTAGTCGATTGAGTTCGGCTTGGTAGAATCGCCACTGGGGTAGGAAAGAATCCATAAAAGCGACAAAACGAGAATTATGACTTGGTTCTAGTAAGTGAACTAGCTCGTGAACGACGACATATTCCAGACATTCGGCTGGTTTTTTGGCGAGTTCTAAATTAAAGCGAATCGTCCCTAAACTGGGCGTGCAACTTCCCCACTTAGTTTTCATTTTGCGGACGCTAAAACTGGTGACAGACACACCCATTAACCGCTCCCACTTATCGATTAGTGGTGGAATTGCGGCTACGATTTGCTGGCGATAAAATTCGTTAACAATCTCCTGTTTTTTGACAACTTCGGTATCAGGATGCACTTGCAGAATTAATCGATCGTGACATAATTCTAAACTCGGTAATGTATCTAACTCGACCAGATCGAGCAGATAGCGTTTGCCCCAGAGATAGTGGCTTTCTCGATCGAGAAATTCGCGTGGTGTTTCTCTGACTTGGCTGCGAATCTTTTGCTGATGTTTTTTTATCCAATCTAGTTTGGAGATCGCAAAAACGCGAATGGTATCGAGGTTCATCCGCATGGGTGCAGAAATTCGGACGTTTCCAGTAGGAGGACAAACGCTCAGATGAACATTTTTGATATTTTTTCTAACTACGTTGACTGCGATGTCACCGATATCGATCGTGTTAATTGTTTGTGTTGCCATGATTTTTAATGCCCCAAAATTTAACCGTATGGTGTGTTACGGCGTAAGCGCAAAGCGCAGGCTTCTCTTCGAGACGCTTCGCGAACGCCAACGTGTAGCGTCTGCTCGAAACGACTGCTGGTTGCAACGCACGCTCTCGCAAGCCGGATCTCGCCAAGCCACAATTCAAGATCGATTATTTGCACTATTATCGCCCCAACGCCATCACTTCATACTCGATCTCAACTTCTCAACGGGGTTAATCACCTGGGAAGCCTTGCATCAAGTGCCCGAAGGTGGTGTCTATACGTCACTACCCAGACAGGCAGAAGCGATCGCCTGTTATTTCGCATATTTGACAAAGCTGAAATTGGCTTTAGGTATCGCCCAAATTTTCCAGCAATAAATCTACCTGCTCTCGCTGTGTAGACAAAAAAAGCTCGCACTGCTGCAATGACTCAACCGCCACTGTAAATCGATCGAATACTTCAGTCAACTCTAATTCGCCACTTTCAATTTCATCGAGTATTTCCTCTACTCGCTCGACTGCTGCTTCGTACTTCCACTCAGTTTTCTTCGCCATCGATTTCCACCACCCTGACTTTTACTCGACCGTTGCCAAATTGGATCGATAACTCTGCTCCAATCGTCAACCGTTGGCGATCGCGAACGATCTCCTCATTATTATCTCGCACTAGCACGTAACCCCGCTGCAAGACCAAGCGCGGATCGATCGCCTGCAATCGCTCTGTCAATCGCACCTGCTCTTGTCGAGCGGTTTGCAATCTTCCGGCGATCGCCAGTTTGAGTCTTTGGGATAGTCGGCGGGTTCTCTCTATTTCTAGCTCTAATTGACGATCGGGTTTGATGCGTTCGCACCTGATTCGTAATTGACTTAATTGAGACTGCCGTTCGATGAATACTCGCTGCATTGCCGAACGCAATCGTTCGACCCTGACGGCATGTTCGTCTGCTAAATCTTCCAGATCGGGAACGATGGCGATCGCTGCTGCCGTTGGCGTTGCCGCTTGGCGATCTGCTGCTAAATCCGCTAGCGATTCATCTCGCTCGTGCCCGATGCCCGTGACGATGGGGATCGGAGATTCCGCAATCGCTCGAACTACGATCTCACTATTGAAACAGCTCAGATCCTCGATCGAACCGCCGCCTCTGGCTAACACGATCGCCTCTGCCCGACCGTCGATAATCACCCGCTCGATCGCCCGTTCGATCGATTGTGGTGCGGCTTCACCCTGAACTGTAGCGGGTGAGAATAGGACGAATACACCAGGATAACGAGATCGCAAAGTACGGCGGATATCGCCCCAGGCAGCAGCGGTAGGCGAGGTGATGACAGCAATGGTTTGAGGTTGAGTGGGTAAGGGTTGTTTGCGTTCGCGATCGAATAAACCCTCGGCAGATAACCGCTGTCTGAGCTTTTGCAATTTTAGAGCTTGCAAACCCTCACCCATGGGTAAAACCTGCTGTACCTGAAACTGGTATTTTCCATGCGGGGCATAGACAGCAATCTTGCCAAAGGCGAGTACTTCCATCCCGACTTGGGGCTTGGTTTCTAGCTCTGGGATCTGGGACTTCCAAATAACAGCCGGGAGAGACGATCTACCCACTTTGTCTTTGAGATTGAAGTAAATCCCGGACGGATGATGACTGGCACTGGAAACTTCACCACTGACCCACACCTGCCTGAGTTCGGGGGTTTGCAGTAATGCTTGCTCGATATAACTGGTCAATCGATCGATCGAAATTGGATCTAGATCTGGGAAACTGTCATTCGGTGAATTGTTCGGCATTATGCAATTTTCTCTAGTAATTAATGCAAGAAAATTCGATCGACTCTGCGATCGGTAAATAGATCGCTCAGTTTGTCCCACTATGCCGATACTGCTGGTATTCTTTATCTTTATGCTGCCAGTACTTTTCCACAGTTTCCTTGGCGGCGATTGCCCCATCATATTCAGTACCGCCTTCAGCAACTAGTCTGGCTCGGACTTGTTTGCGGAGATCGGCGACAATCTTACCATTGACTTTGCGCGTCTGCGACCAATCGAGGATGGGCGGTGGGTAATAACTATCCAGATACTTACCCTTGCTCACTTCATCTAGGCTGTATCCCTGTAATTCCGGTATCCAATGGTGAATGAAACTCAAGTCGGGATCTTTTTCGGCAATATTCTTGTTGGGATTATAAATCCGAAACGTTTCACTCAAGGGATTGGTGACACCCGATTGCATCTGCCATTGCCAATTATCGATCGCCAGATCCCCATCGACTAAATAGTTCATATAGTGTTTGGCTCCATGATGCCAAGATACACCGCAATTAATTGTCAGAAAGGTCGCGCACATCGCCCGCATCCGAAAGTTCATCCAGCCCATCGTGTGAAGCTGGCGCATACTCGCATCGATGAGGGGGAACCCCGTCATCCCTTCTTGCCAAGCTTGGAATAGTTCGAGCTGGTTCGGGCTAAGTTCGTCTGGCTGGTACCAAGTATCGAATTCAGGATAGCGGTTTTGATAAGCTACTTCTGGGTGGAAATACAGCCGCTGGGTAAAGCTATCGTGCCAGCGCAAGCGATCTCGAAAAGCTTTGAGTGAAAATTCGGCTTTGTCTCTATTTACCAGTGCGGCTACTCTAGCTTTGGTCGCTTGGTAAACAGTCCGCGTCGAAATCGTCCCGAAGGTCAGATGTGGCGATAGGTGCGAAGTTGCCCCAATTTGCGCCAACCACGGACGCGATAGTTTCCAGTGATAGCCGTGGAATCTACTGGCAAGAAAGGAGTCTAACGTACTGTGGGCATTGGTTTCCCCGCCAGGAAAATGGACTTTTTCGACATCCCAAAACTGCGCATATTTGTGAGTGAGTTCTGGCAACGTCAGTTGTGGGATGTCGATTTCGATGGTGGGCAAATCAAGCTTGTATGGCGGCTGGTATTGAGGTTGACGCTGATAGGTATAGTACTCCCCAAACCACTCTTGGCGGTTGTCTTGGGTTTGCAGAAAGTTGTTTAAACCCAGGTGAACATCGAGGTTTAATTCCTGGTAGAAGTCTACTATCGATCGATCGCGACTAATTCCATACTCTACTTGGACATCGCGGTTGAAGAACAGTTTAGGTCGCTCTCCGTGCTGTATCAGCTGTGTCGTGAGGTCTTGGATGACTTGGCTGGAGTTGCCCTCAAATAAGAAGAGGCGGCTCCCTAGCTCTTGCAGTTGACGGTCTAAATCTATCAACGATTCAAATAAAAATCTGACCCTAGCTGCGCCAATATCTGCCCAGGTATAAAACCACGGATCGATGATGAAAAATGGTAAAACTGGCGTGTTGTCGGCAGTTGCTAGAGTGACGATCTCATTGTCACTCAATCGTAAGTCGCGGCGAAACCACAGCAGGTGCATACTTTTCAAAAGATGGCTCGATACCTACTAGTTTAACGTTACTACTATATTTGCGATCGAAGCCAATTAAAAAATCCCCTCCGAGGAGAGGATTTAGGTGAGCGCGTATTACATCTAAATCGAACTAAATCCGATTGTCACGCGATTTGAGGTTAGATCGATCGCTCACGCCGACTAGATTTTATGCCAACAGCCGAGGGGCAGGCAGAAATATTCACCTTGTCCGGTGGCAGTGGTAGATTCGATCGAGGCTTGAATTTCGTTCTGGGTAAATGTATAGCCCCACTTTGCACCGAGTTGAACTGC
>NZ_JANPGM010000590.1:0-10327 GCF_031423935.1 Chamaesiphon sp. VAR_69_metabat_338 | reverse complement strand
ATCAGCATCTACCAGCGTCAACGATCCCCAAGATCGGCAAGATTTAGTCGAAATCCATCATTGTGTTAAAGAGATATTAGCTAACCTCAATGTCGAAGGAGTGGAGTTTTTCCTCGATCTCGACGGGGAAACTCTCAAGCTGACTCTCCAAACCAAAAAGTTTTTGGAAGCGCAGGACTTAGCAGTGGACTTAGGCAAAAAAATCGAACAGATCGCTGCAGCAGATATTCACCGATTAGCCGTTTATAAGCGCAAGACTGCCGAAACCAATGCTTTTTTAATTAAAGAAATGGCACTCAGCAACTCAGATATACCAATAGATGAAGCTGAGGAGTCAGAGATTTCAACACTGATTGCCAACCCAAATCAATCGAGAAATACATCATTTAAAGACGCATCAGAGTTTGAGTTCAAACCAAAGCTACGAACTTATGGGCTGCTTACTTCGTACTTACTGAGACTAGTTTCTGCTATTTTTGCCCTGGGGGTTGGGATTGGTGGTGTATACGGAATTTCACGGTTCTTTGATAATATGGAGCAAAAACCGATTACCTACCTCGACGTCAATCAATTACCAGGAATGAAAACTGGTATGAATGATGCTGAGGTGATAGAGTATCAAGTTGTTTTTAACAGAGGGACTCATATGTCCGGATTTTTTATTTATATACCAACTCATCCAGCTAAATCTAAGATCCCCTGTATATTTGTGGCACCATCGGGAACGACGCCACTATACGGTCAGAAACTGGAACCAATGAGGCGTGAGGAGTATATTGAATATATCAAGGCTGGCTATGCTGTCATGGCCTATGATGTCGATGGTGCGATCCAGGATATGAGTAAAGCCAATGAAGAACCACTACTCAGAGATCCAGATAAAATTGTTACGTATAGACTCAAAGAGCACAAAGCCTCAGACGGAGGTGTTTTAAATACTAAGCTCGCGATCGATTATGCGATTGCTAGGATTCCCCAAATCGACCCCAATGCCATTTATACTGGCGGGACTGGTTCTGGTGGCACGATCGCGTTAATGGCAGCCGCAGCAGACAATCGAGTCAAAGGCGCAATTGTCTTTAACCCAGTGACTGATATTCCCAAAAAATTCCCGCGTTTGATCGAGAATATCTCGAAAGTAGTAACGAGATATCCAGAAGCGATCGAGCGATTTTCTCCTTATCAAAATGCTTTAAAGATAAATAAGCCACTATTTATTTTTCAAGATGATATTAGTACGATGAATTCGGCAGAAGATACTAATAGTTTTATTGAATTAGTGAGCAAATCTAATTCTGCTGTGACTTTTTTCCATACACCAGTCCCTCCAGATTTTCGCTACACTATTCAGCCACCAGCAGGTAACAAGCAATCGATCGAGTGGCTTAATAGTCAACAAAAAAATTAGCCGATCGAAAAAATAGCTATCTCCGTCTGGAGATAGCTATTAACATTAAGGGTTGTCCCTGAAAGTTATTGAAAACTTAGAACTTAGTAATCGCCGTAGTCACCAGCACCCATTGCGCCACCAGCACCACCACCATCTTTAGGTTCTGGTTTGTCAACGATGATGCACTCAGTAGTGAGGATCATGGCAGCGATCGAAGCAGCATTTTGCAGAGCCGAACGCGTGACCTTAGCAGGATCGACGATCCCAGCGGCAAACATGTCTACGAACTCATTTGTGGCTGCATTATAACCAACATCAAAGGCTTTCTCTTTTACGCGCTCGGCGATAATCGCACCGTTTTGACCGGCATTTTCAGCAATCCGTTTGAGCGGAGCGGAAAGAGCGCGAGTCACGATCAGCGCACCAGTTAATTCCTCATCTTTGAGGTTAGCTTGCGCCCAAACTTCGAGTTCGGGAGAGAGGTGAGCTAAAATCGTACCGCCACCAGGAACGATGCCTTCTTCAACTGCGGCTTTAGTTGCGTTGATCGCATCTTCAAGACGTAATTTACGATCTTTCATTTCGGTTTCGGTAGCAGCACCAACTTTGATAACTGCAACACCACCAGCTAATTTAGCCAGACGCTCTTGGAGCTTTTCTTTGTCATAGGAAGAATCGCTCTCTTCCATTTGACGGCGGATTTGTTCGCAACGCGATTTAACAGTCGCTTCGTTACCTTCAGCAACGATCGTGGTGCTATCTTTGGTAATCGTAATCCGACGCGCTTGACCTAAAGATTCTAATTTAGTCGCATCGAGTTTCAAACCAGCATCTTCAGTTACTAGCTGACCGCCAGTCAAGACTGCAATATCTTCGAGCATCGCTTTACGACGATCTCCGAAACCAGGAGCTTTAACTGCGGCAACGTTTAAGACACCACGCAGACGGTTGACAACCAAGGTAGCCAGAGCTTCTTTCTCGATGTCTTCAGCGAGGATAAGCAGAGGACGACCGGAACGAGCTACTTGCTCAAGAATCGGTACGAGATCCTGAACCAAGTTGATTTTCTTGTCAGTGATCAAGATGTAAGGCTGTTCGAGAACTGCTTCCATCCGCTCCATATCGGTAGCGAAGTAAGGGGAGATATAACCCTTATCAAAACGCATCCCTTCAGTGATTTCGAGTTCGGTAGTCATGGACTTACCTTCTTCGAGGGAAATAACGCCTTCTTTACCAACTTTATCCATCGCGTTAGCAATCATTTCGCCGACTTCGTTGTCGTTACCAGCGGAGATGGATGCTACTTGCGCGATCGCTTTGGAGTCTTCAACGGGCTTGGAGTGAGCCGCGATTTTCTCAACAAGGAAACCAGTGGCTTTATCGATACCGCGTTTGAGGGCGATCGCATTAGCACCAGCCGCTACGTTACGTAAGCCTTCTTTAACGATCGCGTGAGCCAGTACGGTAGCTGTAGTAGTACCGTCGCCAGCAGCGTCGTTAGTTTTGGAAGCAGCTTGACGAATCAGAGCTACGCCAGTGTTTTCGACGTTATCTTCGAGTTCGATTTCTTTAGCAATTGTGACACCGTCGTTAACGATCTGAGGTGCGCCAAATTTCTTTTCTAAGACGACGTTCCGACCTTTAGGGCCGAGGGTAACTGCTACCGCTTCTGCCAAAATGTCCATCCCACGTTCCAACGCGCGACGAGCATTTTCGTTGTATATAATTCGCTTTGCCATAATCTTTTAATTTAGGAGTGAGGTGAAATGTTCGTTGACGAGACTATCTAGCCGACTACAGCTAAGATGTCTTTTTCAGATAACAGAACATATTCGTCGCCGCCGAGCTTGACGTCGGTACCAGCGTATTTGGAATACAGAACCTTGTCGCCAACTTTGACTTCTGGCTCTTGACGAGTACCATCTTCGTTGCGTTTGCCAGGGCCAATTTGCACGATTTCGCCAATTTGGGGCTTTTCTTTAGCTGTGTCGGGAAGAAGGATACCACCTGCGGTTTTTTCTTCGGATGCGCTGACTTTAACGAAGACGCGATCGGCTAAAGGCTTGACTGTGGATACGGTTAACGATACTGATGCCATATTTATTATGAGTATTTAGCACTCTCAACTGCTGAGTGCCAATTTAGCCGACTGGGGTATGGCAATGCAAGCAAGGGTAGGGTACGGGTTCCCGCACGTTGGCGTAGCCTCTCTTTGGAGAATCGGGTTTTGACTGGTGCTTTGAGGATGATTTAAGTTACAAGGATTCGATTGTTACCATCCCACCTTCAATAGCTTCAATCTGAACTTTAAACCCATACAGTAAACTCATTCCGACTAGTGGATCGGCTTCCGAAGCGGCTACATCAATAATCTGGATCTGACCATCCCAAATTACTGTTGCTTTGTACATTTCAAAAATGACTTCGCTGCCGTCACCTAAAGTGCCAATATCCCGAAAAGGCCAGGGTAATCCGAGCGCAGAGATCCTATACATCGGCAGAGACAGAAAGCCAGTAAATCCCGTGTCAATTACAGCCTCAACCATTTGTTTGGGGGCATTTTCCTAACCGATTACTACTCGAATAATGGCTCCACAATTTTGATTTACGATTCCCTGCATCATGCTGTTGTCTTTAAACTTTGGGAACCAAAGCGGTAGACTGCTCGATGTCCGATCCGAATTACCCAAGGTTGTGCGTCTGGGTATCGATCGTAGAGTCGATCGACTGCTGCAATCGGTCGATCGGCTATTTCAAAGGCTCCAGTTTCAATATCGATCGCGACAATCCTCCCTCGATCGATCTCTTCGTCGATTTGTTGACGCACTTGAGATTGATAAATCTCGTTACCACGTCGAGCGAATTCTTCTTTACTGTAGCGGGGTTGCCGTTGGTGAAACCTCTCCTCTGGAGATCCTGTCATAAGCTTGACCTCGTTTCAACTTTACTCTTGTATTTTAACCTAAGCGATTCTCTAAGCAGAGGCTACGCCAACGAACCTTCAGAGATCGCTCGTAGCAAACCATCAACTTTCTTGCTAGGATTTCCAAACGAAGACACCCCTCCCCACCTTGACCGATCGAGTATTCTTCCCTTAAGATGTAGTCATGGTCTGGCTGCGACGTTGGTGACTGCCAATAACGTTTTTTGATCTATGCTTGAATTTTTTACGGGAACTAATGTTGTTCTAGCGGCAGTAAACTGAACTAGTATTCAGAAACTATAAGCACGAACTTCCGGTACCCACCTGGTTTTAACCAGGTCATAAACTGAGGTAAAACGGCGTTGCGGTTGACCTAAATATTTGAAAACAGAACCTCTGGTCTTTGGGCTGGGAGTTTTGTTGTGGATAGGAGATAGGGAGTAGAGGATAGGGATTAGGGTAGGGTTTTGCTGATAAAGTGGTATCAAAAGCTATCGAATGAGATTAAGAGAGAATGACACCACAAGATTTGATGAAGCAGGAAGTTGGGAAGGCTGCTGCGGCGCGGGTACAGTCTAATTCGATCGTCGGTTTGGGGACGGGTTCGACGACGGCGTATGCGATCGAGTTTATTGGCAAACGGTTGGCAGCGGGGGAAATTACTAACGTCAAGGGGATTCCCACTTCATTTCAGGCAACAGTGCTGGCTAAACAGTATGGTATCCCCTTAACGACGCTTGATGAGGCCGATCGAATCGATATCGCGATCGATGGTGCGGATGAGGTCGATCCTCACAAAAATCTGATTAAAGGCGGTGGTGCGGCGCATACGCAAGAAAAGGTAGTCGATGCTTTGGCCGAGCAGTTTATCGTCGTTGTCGATAATACTAAATTAGTCGATAAATTGGGCAGTACGTTCCTCGTCCCGGTTGAAGTCATCCCGATGGCTGTGACACCTGTTATGCGCGCGATCGAAAAATTAGGTGGCAAGCCTCAACTTCGCATGGGTGTCAGAAAAGCTGGCCCAGTCGTGACAGATCAAGGTAACTTGGTGGTTGATGTGAAATTTGACTCGATCGATAATCCGGCAGAACTAGAAAAAACGCTCAATAATATCCCTGGCGTACTTGAAAATGGTCTATTTGTCGGGGTGGCAGATGTGATTCTAGTCGGTGAAGTTCAGGGCGATAAAGTCATTATTAAAGAACTCTAAGCGGGTGTTTGAAAAGTATAAATTAATCCCCCCAGCCCCCTTAAAAAGGGGGAGCAAGATTCAAAGTCCCCCTTTTTAAGGGGGATTTAGGGGGATTCAGGTCTATGATCGTCACAAATAAAACTTTTCAAACACCCGCTTAGAGAGTGTTTGAAAAGAGCAGTACAGCGTAAAAAAGCTTTCAGGGTATAAGTTGAGGATACGTAGTCACAGCTTATACCTCAAAAGAGTTAGGTTGAGCATATTCGCGTAATTTGACCTGCCGCTGTGGCAATTATGTGTAACATTTTTGAGATTGAGAACAGAATTCAGATCCGTTACGATCGATTAGTCCAATTATATTGGACTAATCGATCGTAGTAACATTACCATGTGTTGCCAGTAAAAAATGCCTATCCCCACCTTCACATTACTCATCGTTGAAGACTTGGCGACAGATCGAGAGCTATATCGACGCGAGCTAAACCAAGACGAAAGCTGCATTTATCACCTGTTGGAAGCGGAATCTGTCGCAGGGGGACTGACATTGTGCCGCACCAAATCGATCAATGCAATTTTGATCGATTACGCGCTACCTGATGGCGATGGGCTGGAGTTTCTAGCAGCCCTAAACGCCCAAAGTAATGGCAGTAGTCCACCTGTGGTAATAGTCACGGAAAGGGGCGACCACAGAACTGCGGTCAAAGCGATGAAGCTGGGAGCAGAAGATTATTTAGTCAAGAGCGACCTGACACCAGAACTATTGCGATCGACGATGCGAGGTGCCATTCTCCAGGGGAGAGGCTACGCCAACGAGAATGCCCGTTCGCGGCTGCAATTTCAACAGTGTGACGAGCAGCTGCGGATCTCGCTCGACACGATGCTCGATTGCTATGGCACCTATACGGCGATTCGGGATGCCCGAGGAGCGATTACCGACTTCCGGGTTGATTACCTGAATGCGGCGGCAATAGAGAGCAATCGGATGGCTGCTGACATGGGTAGAGGGATCTGTGAAGTGACTCCGGTGATTCTCGAACTGGGATTGTTTGCAGAATACTGCCGAGTGGTAGAGACAGGAATACCACTATGTAGGGAAGAGACGATCTATGAAGATGCGTTGGGGACACAAAAAATCGCCAAAGTCTATGACGTGCAAGTTAATAAATTAGATGATGGCTTTGTGGCTGCTTGGCGAGATGTGACTGTCCAAAAGCAAGCCCAATTCGATCTGCAAGCCAAGAATCAGCAGATTACGCTGGTTTGGGAAAGCATGACCGATGCGTATGTGACGCTCGATCGCGAGTGGCGGGTCGTCTATACCAATTCGGCAGCAACTGAAATATATCGTCAACTAACTGGTTTAATACCAGCAGAATATTTGGGGAAAAGTCATTGGGAATTATTTCCCGCGACGGTAGGCACGATTGTCGATCGAGAGTATCATCGGGCTGTGACCGATCGAGTGGCGGTACATTTCGAGCTATTTTATGAGCCAACCGAAACTTGGTTTGAGGTTCATGCTTATCCTTCAGATGTCGGCTTAGGGATTTATTTTCAGGATGTTAACGAACGCAAACGGACTGAACTGGCGCGGCTCCGAACGAGAGATCGATCGCTTTTTCGATTTAGCGATCGATCTACTGGGAGTTGTCAATCTGGATGGGTATTTCGCGCGGATCAATCCAGCTTGCGAACAAATTCTGGGTTTCACTAGTGCCGAAATTATGGCACAACCCTTTATCGACTTCTTACATCCTAACGATATCGCAGCAACGATGGCTGTGTTTGAAAGCTTGAGCGCAGGTAATTCGTTAGTTAATTTTGAGAATCGCTATCGCTGCAAGGATGGATCTTATCGGTGGATTTTGTGGAGTGCGATCCCAGAACCAGAGCGTAACTTAATCTATGCCAATGGTCGCGATATCACCGAACGCAAGCGCGATGAACAACTACTCCGCCAGAGTGAAGAATTAAACCGTCTTATCTTAGAAACCAGTTGCGACTGCATCAAAGTTTTGGACTTAGCAGGTCGGATAATTTATATGAACGATTACGGACAGTCACTGATGGAAATTGATGACTTTGATACTGTCGTTAACCGTCAATGGCTTGAATTCTGGCAAGGTAGCGCACGAGAATCGGCTCAAACTGCCTTTAGCACAGCCTTGGCGGGGGGAGTCGTTCGCGGAGCGTCTCTGCAAGAGAATCGGTTTGATGGTTTTGGCGCGACTGCCAAAGGTACGCCGAAATGGTGGGAAGTCGTTGTGACACCGATCCTCGATGCCGATGGACAGGTCAGCCAAATTTTATCGGTTTCCCGCGATATTACCGAACGGCAAGCCGCGCTGGGCGAACGCCAGCAAGCAGCATCACTCCTCCAGGCGCAGCAAGCAACGATTGGGCAGCAATTGACCGAAATCGAAGCCATCTATCGGACGGCTCCAGTGGGGTTGAGCTTTACCGATACCAATCTACAATTTGTTCGCATCAACGAGCAGTTGGCGGAGATTAATGGTATGCCTGTCGCTGCACACATTGGGCGTACCCTCCGTGAAGTGTTGCCAGAAATGGCAGACCAGCTAGAGCCGTTGTATCGCCAAGTTATGGAGTCGGGCGAGCCAATCCTGAATCTAGAAGTAAGTGGAATTGTTCCTTCGCAACCTGGAGTAGAGCGGCACTGGTTGCTCTGTTATTATCCCCAAAGAGATGCCGAAGAACGCGTAGTAGGTGTTAACTCGATTGTCCAAGAAATTACCGAGCGCAAACGCATCGAAGCAGCGCGACTATCCGCCGAACAAGAGCGCGACAGGTTTTTCGAGCGGTCGATCGATCTATTGTCGATCGGCAATTTCGAGGGGTATTTCGTCCGGGTCAATCCGGCTTTCGAGCGACTGTTGGGTTTTACTGAAGCTGAATTTGTCTCCCGACCCTTTATCGACTTTGTGCATCCCGACGATCGCGAATCCACCATAGCTGCCGCTCAAGGCTTGGCAAACGGTCAGAGCGTAATTGACTTCGAGAATCGGTGTCAGTGTCAAGATGGCTCAATTGTCTGGGTGTCATGGAATGCGACACCATACCAGCAGAGCAATTGTTGGTATAGTGTCGGTAGAGATGTGACCGATCGCAAACGGCTAGAAGCCCAATTGCGCCAACGGGAATCACAATTGCAGCTCTTCGTTAAATATGTACCAGTGGCACTAGCGATGTTCGATCGAGACATGTGCTATCTGAGTGCTAGCGATGTCTGGATCGATAACCACGAGCTACGCGATCGCGAGATTGTGGGACGATCTCATTACGATCTTTATCCCGAGCAGCCCCAAGAATGGCAAGAAATTCACCAGCGTTGTCTGGCTGGCGCGATCGAAAGTTGCGAAGAAGATGTATTTCCGCGTCCCGATGGATCGATCGATTGGATGCGCTGGGAAGTTCGTCCTTGGTATACCGATACCGATGAAATTGGCGGCATCATTATGTTCTCGGAAACTATCACCGAGCGAAAACGCCAATCAGCCGCACTATTTCAGAGCGAACGCAAATTTAGTGCCATTTTCAACCAGACTTTTCAGTTAATGGGATTATTGAACCTGGATGGGGTGCTGCTCGAAGCCAATCATGCCGCCCTCAAATCGGTTGCTGCTCCAAAATCCGAAATTGTTGGTAAAAGCTTTTGGGACACTCCCTGGTGGCATACAGAGCAGCTCCAGCAGCAACTTAGGGACGCGATCGCCACTGCCGCCAGCGGTCGATTTGTGCGCTATGAAGTAGAATTTCTCAATCCCAGTGGCGGGATGACGATTACCGACTTTTCGCTCAAACCGATGTTTGATGAGGTCGGACGAGTTGAATCGATCGTCGCAGAAGCCCACGATATCACCGCCCGCAAACAGGCTCAAGCCGATTTGGAACAGCGCAATCAAGAGCTAGACAGCTTCGTTTATGTCGTCTCTCACGATCTCAAAGCACCTCTACGAGCAGTTGCCAATCTCTCCCAGTGGATTGAAGACGATCTAGAGGGACAACTCACCGTCGATACCCAATCGCAGATGACCCTCCTACGGAGCCGCGTAGATCGGATGGCAGCGACGATCGATGGCTTACTGGACTATGCCCGGTGCGGTCGCGAAGAAGACGAAATCGAACCTGTGGAGTTATCGCGATTGCTGGCGGAGGTCATCGATTCGGTGGCACCACCACCCACATTTACGATCGATCTCCCTGCGGATCTGCCCACATTTTCGACCAAACGATTGCCGTTATTCCAGGTACTTACCAACTTAGTCGGCAATGGCATCAAACATCATTATTCCGAGGCTGGCTCGATGCAGATTTCGATCGCGGATTGTGGTGACTGCTATGAATTCGCGATCGCTGATGATGGTGCAGGGATTCCGTTAGAGCATCACGATCGGATTTTTACAATTTTTCAGGCAGTGAATCCGCAAAACCGATCTGATAGCACGGGAATCGGACTCGCGATCGTTAAAAAAATTATCGAGAGTCAAGGCGGTCGCATTTGGTTGGATACAGATGTCAAACAGGGTACTCGGTTCTGCTTTACTTGGCCCAAAATAATTAGGGTTTAAATCTTGTAGAGGGTGTTTGAAAAGTCTAATTGCTTCGTTTTCAGTGGGTAAATCCCCCTGCTTGGTGCAACACATGCGGAGGGAACCTCCGCGTGGTTGCATCCGCTAAATCCCTCTTAAAAAGGGGGACTTTCGATCCAGTTCCCCCTTTAAAAAGCTACGGTGTATACACAAGTCTGGATAAAAGCGAAAACCCTAGAAATCCCCCTGTCTTGTCGTTTTTTTATTCG
>NZ_JANPGM010000589.1:0-5317 GCF_031423935.1 Chamaesiphon sp. VAR_69_metabat_338 | reverse complement strand
GGGCGAAGATCGACGCTGCGACCGCTGCGGGCAAGGCGAACGTCGAGCAGCTCCATGAGGCCAAGGACGCACACAAGGACTACGCGGAGGAACTGAAGGCGACAGGGGACGCGGCGAAGTCATGGGAGAAAATTTGAGTTGAGAAGATAAGCATCATGGGGACGACTTACCAACGGGTATTGCTCAAGTTGAGTGGGGAAGCCCTGATGGGCGATCTGGGTTATGGTATCGATCCGACGATCGTCCAAGCGATCGCTCAAGAAGTAGCCGAAGTCGTTGCTAGTGGTGTCCAAGTCGCAATCGTCGTGGGTGGCGGCAATATCTTTCGCGGTGTTAAAGCTTCAGCCAAAGGCATGGATCGCGCGACTGCTGACTATGTGGGGATGATTGCCACGGTGATGAATGCCATTACCCTCCAAGATGCGCTAGAACAAAAAGGAGTACCTACCAGGGTACAAACCGCTATTGCCATGCAAGAAGTTGCCGAACCCTATATCCGTCGCCGTGCGATCCGCCACCTTGAGAAAGGCCGGGTAGTGGTCTTTGGAGCGGGTTCTGGGAATCCGTTCTTTACCACCGATACTGCTGCTGCCCTGCGCGCTGCCGAGATCGATGCTAATGTGATTTTTAAGGCTACTAAAGTTGATGGTGTCTATGACTCCGATCCGCATGTCAATCCAGATGCCAAGCGATTTAAAAGTTTGACTTTTAAGCACGTTCTCGATCGAGACTTGCGGGTGATGGATACTACGGCAATTGCTATGTGTCGGGAAAATAATATTCCGATTATCGTGTTCAATCTATTTGAACGCGGCAATATTCAACGGGTGGTAGCGGGTGAAACAATCGGTACTTATGTAGGAGGTTCTTGTGAAATTTGCTGATGTCGAAGGTCATATGCAGAAGGCGGTTGAGTCAGTCAGTCGCTCGTTTAATACGATCCGGACTGGACGGGCGAGTACGAGTTTACTCGATCGCGTGACGATCGATTATTATGGTACGCCCACACCCTTAAAGTCGCTGGCAAATATCGGTACGCCCGATTCGACGACAATTACGATCCAACCATTCGATCGCGGTAGTATGAGTACGATCGAAAAGGCCATTTCACTTTCGGATATCGGTTTGACGCCCAATAACGATGGTTCGGTAATTCGCCTAAATATTCCACCGCTAACTGGCGAACGACGCAAAGAATTTGTCAAGCAAGCGGGTAAATACGCCGAAGAAGGTAAAATCTCCGTGCGAAATATCCGCCGCGATGCGATCGATTTTGTCAAAAAACAAGAGAAATCCAGCGAAATATCTGAAGATGAATCTAAGGATCTCCAAGATAAAATTCAGAAACTAACCGACAAGTATGGAGCTAAGATCGAGCAGGTCTTAGCTGAAAAAGAAAAGGATATTATGACAGTCTAACTATCAATACCCAATCGA
This sequence comes from Chamaesiphon sp. VAR_69_metabat_338, assembly GCF_031423935.1. Classification (NCBI taxonomy): domain Bacteria; kingdom Bacillati; phylum Cyanobacteriota; class Cyanophyceae; order Gomontiellales; family Chamaesiphonaceae; genus Chamaesiphon; species Chamaesiphon sp. VAR_69_metabat_338. Next base: position 3,880 of record NZ_JANPGM010000589.1, on the reverse strand, counting down.
TATTATAAATTTAATGGTGGGCAGCGACGCGCGTTCGTCGGGTTTCCCGACGGTTGAGTGCGTCAAGACACTGCCCACCATTTTTACTCGGAAATATTAAAATCGTCCTGCAACCATAAACTAGCTCTACAAATCTTACCAGCGAAGGCGGGGTAAGTTTTACTAATTACTTTAATACCGCACATGCGATCGCTAGACTCGATCGTCGAACACAAACTACTGGTGTATGAAAATAAAAGTAATCGAAAACTTTGATGGTAGTTTCATTCTCGATCCTCAAGCTCAATCTACTTTATTCGATCTACTTGCAGGTGAAAAATTCCTTCAGCAAGTTGCCGAACAAGCTAATTGTCAAACAGTAGTATTTACCAAGATTTTATTTCAGCCTGTCCCATATAGCCCAAGCACGCCTAGAGGGATGCCAGCAGAGATCGAACCATATCACCACTCGCCAGACCATCTAATTATTAATGTGCCGCCAAACTTTATGTTTGCCGCCAAGATCTTTCAACCGAGCAGGCTGTGCGCAGTCTATCAAAAAACAACGAGCGCGACTAATCTTTAACATCAATTATCAATTATCAATTAAAAATTCATGTCATCGACTGCCGATCTGCCAAGTTTAGAAAGCTTGGAGTTTTTACCATATATTAATGACGTGGGAGAGTTACCCACACAGCTCCAAAATCAAATTGGTATTTACGCTATTTTCGATCGCTCCCAAAGCTTACAATTTGTCGGCTATTCGCGAGATATTTATCTCAGTCTCAAGCAGCATTTGGTCAGACAACCTGAGTGTTGCTATTGGCTAAAAGCCACCACGATCGATCGACCGAATCGCACATTTCTCGAAAGCGTGCAGTCGAGCTGGATTGCCGACAATGGTAGCGTACCGGCTGGCAACGACCGTGATAAATCGTTATGGCTCGATCCGATCTCCACTCGTCATGCCATGACAACCGCCGAAAGCGACAGCTTTAACGATCTCGATGGTGTAGCCCAAATCAAGCTGCTCAAGCAAGTCTCACGCCGCGTCGAGGATACTATCTTAGCTAAGCTTCAACAGCGTGGCGTTCAAGCCGAAATTCGCTTCAATCCCAAGCTCAAAGAGCAAGGCTTGCTAGATTTGAAATAAATAACCTAAGTTGCTACCCATAAACCCAGCGGTTAGAAACCGCCGCTCATAGTGCAAAGTCCTTAAATACAACATTTGGATGGATGTAAGCTGTAAATAAATCGACATCCGTTATAGTTCGATCGTGTGGCAGATGGCCATATTCTGGTAGAATTCGGATGGTTTCTACTTAGTGGCATCAATGGCTTCAACTCGCGCACGCATCGCACTTGACGCAATGGGTGGAGATGATGCACCCGCCGCCATCGTCGCGGGTGCGATCTTAGCCCAAACAGAATTAGCAGATGTAGACGTAATCTTGGTCGGCGATCCAGAGCAAATTCAGGCTTGTCTCGATCGACATCCCAATGCGCCTAAAATCGAGATCGTGCCCGCTGAAGGCACGATCGAAATGCATGAAGAACCGCTGGGTGCCCTGCGACGCAAGCCCAAGGCTTCGATCAATGTGTCGATGAAACTTGTCAAAGATGGCAAAGCCGATGCTGTAGTTTCTGCTGGGCATTCTGGTGCGGCCATGGCAGCGGCACTATTGAGATTGGGACGGTTGCGCGGGATCGACAGACCGGCGATTGCGGCTGTATTTCCGACCAATCGCGCCGATAAATCGGTATTAATTTTAGATGTAGGCGCAAATGTCGATTGTCGCCCTAAATACCTAGAACAATTTGCCGTGATGGGTTCGATCTATAGTCAGTACGTGCTCGGAGTCGAATCACCTAAGGTGGGGTTATTGAACATTGGCGAGGAAGAATCCAAGGGTAATACCGTCGCCCTCGAAGCACATGAGATCTTGCAACAAAACAAATACATCAATTTTGTCGGTAATGCCGAGGGACGTGATGTGCTCTCTGGTAATTTTGATACGATCGTTTGCGACGGGTTTGTAGGTAATATCTTGCTCAAGTTTGCCGAAGCAGTAGGCAATATCGTCGTGCAAATGCTCAAGGAAGAGTTACCGCGCGGCCTGAATGGCAAAATCGGTACGGCATTGCTCGCACCCAACCTCAAACGCCTCAAAAAGCGCATCGATGCTGCCGAACATGGGGGTGGTTTACTATTAGGAGTAGAAGGAGTTTGTATTATCAGTCACGGTAGTTCGGATGCTTTTTCGATCGCTAATGCCATCCGTTCTGCAAAAAGTGCCGTTGATAAAAATATCATCGCCCAAATCCAATCCTCAACTCGCGACACCACTCCCCAAAAAGAGCCGACTGTTGCTGGTGACTAATTGATATTTGTAGTGAGCTGAGGGAAAAGGTTAAAGGTTAAATGCTGAAGGTATTTTGAGATTGCCCTATTCCCTTTCCCCTATTCTCTTTCCCCTTTCCCCTTTTCCCTTTCCTATCCCCCACCCCCTATCTAAATGCCCTCAAACCACACATCAATGGGAGTCTCTTTTATTGGCTGCGGTGCGGCTGCGCCAGAGACAGTAGTGCTCAATGATGCATTAGCCCAAGTGGTAGATACCTCTGATGAGTGGATTTCTAGCCGGACGGGGATCCGCCAGCGTCATATTACCAACGATCGCGAGTCATTAGCTGACTTTGCGACTCAGGCAGCTCGTCAGGCACTAGAGATGGCTGGAGTGGCGGCAACAGATGTCGATGCGATCTTCCTGGCAACTTCTTCCTCTGAAGATTTATTTGGCAGTGCTTGTCAGATCCAAGCCCGATTGGGTGCCACCAAAGCTGTTGCTTTCGATTTGACAGCGGCATGTTCGGGCTTTGTATTTGGGGTGGTGACTGCGGCACAATTTTTGCGCACGGGTGCATATCAAAATATTCTAGTCATCGGTGCGGATCTTTTATCGCGGTGGGTAGATTGGCAAGATCGCAATACTTGCGTATTATTTGGCGATGGTGCGGGTGCTGTCCTGATGCAAGCGACTCAAGATTCCGATCGATTATTAGGATTTGAAATTAGAAGCGATGGCACTCAAAATGCTTGTCTGAATCTCGCTTTTAAACCCGAACTCAGCGAATTATTGCCAGGAATTATCCTCACCCAAGGTAAGTATCAATACATCACGATGAATGGCAAAGAAGTCTATCGGTTTGCCATCTATCGCGTGCCCGATGCGATCGATAAAGTTATCCATCAGGCTAACCTAACTAGTCAAGATATCGATTGGTTGATCCTACACCAAGCCAATCAACGGATTATGGATGCTGTCGCCGAACGCTTGCAGATTGCACCCGAAAAAGTAGTTAGTAATGTGGCCAAATATGGCAATACTTCAGCAGCTTCAATTCCGATCGCGCTCAATGAAGCCGTCAGATCTGGTAAAATCCAAGCTGGCGATACAATCGCAACTTCCGGTTTTGGTGCGGGTTTGAGTTGGGGAGCCGCCATTTTTAAGTGGGGTAATTGAATTTAGTGAATAGTGGATAGTGAATAGTTGATAGATTGTAGGGTGTGTTACCGCGACAGCGGCTTGCGCACGCCTTTGTTCCCCGACGGTTTAGCAAGACAAGACAGCGTAACGCACTGAAGAATAAATCTCTATATCTTAGAGGATGTTTGGAAAGTATGGTTTCGTACTCAAAAACCCTAGAGAATCCCCCCCAACCCCCCTTAAAAAGGGGGATTTAGGGGGATTCATAATCTAAGCTTGTCACAAATAAGACTTTCCAAACATCCTCTTAGTAAAGATCGCGACGATCGATAAAGTTATCCATCAGGCTAACCTAACTAGTCAAGATATCGATTGGTTGATCCTACACCAAGCCAATCAACGGATTATGG
>NZ_JANPGM010000588.1:0-4917 GCF_031423935.1 Chamaesiphon sp. VAR_69_metabat_338 | reverse complement strand
AAGTAAAAAAATCTATCTAGACCGAAGGCCCAGAGCCATGAATGACTTAGACAATTCTACCCCTGAGATTGAATCCGCAATTCAGATAGTTGGTAGCGATTTACCAGATTTTAAAATTCATGGCTATCAGGTATCCGATCGACTGTCCGAACATGCCGCTCGTGGTAGAACAACCTATTTAGCTAGCGAGATCGAGACGGAGCAGTTGGTAGTAATTAAGGAGTGGCGACAGTTTGATGTTCGCACACCAGCTCCAGACTATGCTAATTATTTACCAGAAATCGCTAGGTTACAACAACTTGACAGTCCGAACGTTTCCCGCTATCTAAATTCTTTCCAGACACCGACGGGCTTCTGTCTCGTCCGCGAGTATCTGCCTGGGGTTTCGATCGCCGAACTGGGAACACTGCCGCCGACAGATGTTCGATTGGTAGCTGATGCGATCTTAAACATTCTCGATTACCTCCATCACTTAACGCCAGTCGTCATTCACCAGAATATCAAACCAGAGAATATCATTGTCGATACCGAGACAGACTTATCTATCTATCTAGTGGATTTTGGACTCCATCCCTACACCCACGAGCCGCAGAATAGCTACCAGCCTAAGTTGCTCCCGGCAGCAACCGAAGCTTACGATTTGTACAGCTTAGGGATATCAATGATTTGCTCGCTCACTGGCACCTCCACATCCCAAGCCCAACATTTGTTCGATACTAATTATCGTCTCAATTTTCAACACTTAATACCAGCAAATACCGATCCAAAATTGATTGCTTGGCTCACAAAGATGGTGGAGTCCAACCATCAGCAGCACTATCTCGATACCTTCACAAATCGCAGCATTAAGACCGATCGATCGCCAGTATCCTTGTCAGGATATCCCTCCACAGACCGCCAGGAGCAAGTGTCATTTCAAATGCCCGAACCCAAACCGCCAGTGCAGTGGTGGCGGTGGGGAGTTGGAGCTGGCATTCTCCTAGCATTAGCAGTTATCGGCCGTCAATTTGTCTTTCCCAGTAGCGACGAACTCACACCCGCCCAAATTGCCAAAAATCAATCGATCGCCCAGGAAGCTGAATTTGCCGCATCCGATCGCGGTAGGCTGATTAAAGAAAAACGCTGTATTAGTTGCAATCTGACTAACCAAAATTTTGCCAAAGCCGATCTAGCTGGTGCAGTGCTGCTCCAATCTATTTTGACTGGAGCAAACTTTGCCGATGCCAATCTGACGCTGGCAATTTTTCAAGATGCCGATTTGAGTGGTGCTAATCTCAGTCGGGCAAATCTCCAAAAGGCAGCTTTGTATGGTGCAAAATTAAACGGCACCAATTTAACAGGCGCAAATCTCGATCGAGCAAAACTAGTCTATGCCAAGCTTAAAGGAGCTTCCTTGCGCGATACTATTCTCACTAATGCCGATCTCAAGTTTGCGGAGTTTCAGCAAGTAGATTTGCGCAATGCTAATCTCACAGGTGCGGATTTAAGCAATGCCGATCTGTCGTATAGCAATCTCAGCAAAGCAATTTTAACTAATACTAAATTAGATGGAACTACTTTAACTGGCACTACCATGCCTGATGGTTCCGTTCATCCTTAGATAGTTGATAATTAATAGTTGTAGGGTGTGTTGTCTTGACGCACACAACCTGGAGGAAACCTCCAGGTCGATGCGCCGCTATCGCGGAACGGCTCGCGCACGCCTTTGTTTCCCGACGGTTTAGCGAGACAAGACAGCGTAACGCACCGAAGAATAATCTTACTCCACATTATTTAATTGCTGAATATAATTGACTTCTGCTTGCCAATATGTAGGTAGAGTATCCCAAGGATTGCGGTTGGTCGTGTCAGTACTATCGTTAGTTATATATACATAACCAAATTTGGATTTCACAGCCCGATCGAGCGTACTTTTCATCAGCTTACGATCGGTAGTTGTATGGATTAGTGCGGCAAAGTGTTGAGGAGAGTATTTTTTAACATAAGCAGGCGGGTGATAGTTTGCCCAAACTTTCTGATAGTTTTCAAAGATGACGATCGTATCGGCAACCGATCGATCGAGATACCCTTCATCGACTTCTACGCCAGGGTTAATAATTACGTTGTGGTTTGAAGCTGGCAATCGAGCTTTGATATAACGATAAATTTGTTGATAGTAACTAATTTTATCTGGCGTACTAGCAGCCTCATCGATGAAAATTCCATCGACATTAAAGTACTTGATATAAAGAGCTATATCTGCTTCAACAGCTTGGAGATCGCGTTTGGCATAGTTACTAGGGACATAGCCAATTAGCTTAACTCCAGCTTGACGTAAGTCGTTAATTCCCTGCCGATAATCGGCATTTGGCGGTGCCCGATCGGGGCCATTATTTGGATTAATAATTGCGACGATCGATACTTTTTTGGCAGCTGTAATTACTTGCTGCCAAATATAATTTTTCTTATCATACCAGTTGGGATAGATATATAGTGGTAACAAAATCTGTAGTCGAAATCGATCGTTTGGTTGACTGACAATTTGCATCCTATTTAGATCGACCCGCTCGGATCGCCGCGTTGACAGCTTGTCGTGAGTATTACCAGAAATAGTCAAACCGAACGAATAAACAACGAGGACAATTGTTGTTAACAGCCAATATATTTTCACATTCAGCGCGTAATTAATAGATAAATTCCCGATCGATCTTACTAGCTCCGTGCTGTGACAAACGATCGCGAGCTATCTTTCATCTTAACAGTGGGAAGAAACGATCGTAAGATAAGATCGCCACATCTACATCACAGAATACCCATGGACAGAATTTTGGAACCAGAAGTCATGGATACCTGGCTGGAAGCGACAGCCTATGATGCGATGGATTTCACAGCGGTAAATATGGCATTTGCCACAGATGCGATCGCTTTAGATCCCAATGCTGTCAAAGTTCTGGACATTGGTACTGGTACGGCACGGATTCCGATCCTGATGTGTCAACACCGACCCCAATATCTGATTACGGGCATAGATTTGGCACAATCGATGCTGATTATCGGTCAACGGAATCTAGAGGAGGCACGGTTGACGCAGCGGATTAGATTAGAACGCGTCGATTCTAAGCGGATGCCCTATCCAGATTTAGAATTTGACATGGTAGTTTCTAATAGTTTAGTCCATCATCTTGCCGAGCCGCTAGTCTTATTTAAGGAGATTAGTCGCTTAGTTAAACCAGACGGTGCGATTTTAATCCGCGATCTAATTAGACCAGAAATCGATGAAAGTGTTAATGAACTAGTTGCTAAATTTGGTGGCGATTACGACCCGCAACAACAGCAATTATTTCGTGATTCGCTCAAAGCTGCTTTGACACTAGCCGAGGTAACAGATCTAATCGATCGAGTGGGCTTAACTGGTGTCAAATTATCGCAAACTTCCGAACTACATTGGACGCTAGAGCGTCAGAAAAATATTATCGATCGCATCTAATGTAAGATTGTCAGTCGCCAGCTATTTTGGTAAATATAAATGTTAAATCGCAAATTTTGGTTTGGACTATTTATTACGATTGGATTAATTCTATCGTTGAGTATCCCAACAATCTCTCGATCGCAATCGATACCGACAAAAGCAATTAGAGAAATTCGCGGCGTCTGGATTACTAACGTCGATAGCGATGTCTTATTTACTCGCGATCGATTGGCTACGGCCATTAAAGATCTGCGCCAGTTAAACTTTAATACGATCTATCCAGTCGTGTGGAATTGGGGTTATACAACCTATCCGAGCAAAGTTGCCAAACGGATTGTCGGTAGTAGTTTCATGCCTAAGAAATCCGCAGGTATATTAATCAATCGTCAGCTCGGTCGATCTGAAGGATTAGAAGGACGGGATGTGCTTAAAGAAGCAGTCACTCAGGGACACAAACAAGGTCTTGCCGTCATTCCCTGGTTTGAATTTGGCTTTATGTTACCAGGTACTAGCGATCCGGCTGGCTCCGATTTTGCCAAGTTACATCCCGATTGGCTGACCCAAAAGCAAGATGGCGGTACACTCTGGAAAGAAGGCAAAGATCCGCGCGTTTGGCTCAATCCGTTCAAACCAGAAGTCAAAAAATTCATCATCGATTTAGTCGTCGAAGTCGTCCGTAAATATGATGTAGATGGCATTCAATTCGACGACCATTTTGGCTTGCCTTCTGAATTTGGCTACGACAAATTTACCGTCGATCTCTACAAACGCGAACACCAAGGTAAACTTCCACCCACAGATCCCAAAAATGCCGAATGGATTGACTGGCGCGCCGATAAAATCACCCTGCTCATGCGCGATTTATTTGTTGCCATCAAAGCCGCAAATCCCAAAGCGATTGTCTCAATTTCACCCAATCCTCAAACATATGCCAAAAATTTCTTTCTCCAAGACTGGGCAAAATGGGAGCGTCAAGGTTTGGTTGAAGAACTCTTAATTCAAGTCTATCGCGATAACTTAACTACCTTTATCGGCGAACTCCAAAAACCAGAAGTTAAACTTGCCAGCCAACATATTCCCGTTGGTATTGGCATTCTCACTGGTGTCAAACCCAAGCCTATACCGATGAAGCAAATTCAAACCCAAATTGCCGCCGTGCGCAAACAAGGTTTAGCCGGTGTCTCGTTCTTTTTCTATGAAACCTTGTGGAAACTGACAAACGAACCAGCCGCAGCTCGCAAAGATGGGTTCAGGCAGGTGTTTGCCCAGACAGTGGCTCGATCTACGATAATAAAGTAAGGGGTTGGGATTAGGCTTTAGAGGATGTCTGAAAAGTCTAATTGCTTCGTTTACAGTGGGCAGATCCTCCCTAGCCCCCCTTCAAAAGCAGGGCTGTTCCATTCCTTTTTCCGATAGTTTTGTCAATCCCTCAAGCGATCGATTTCGATCTTTATTTTGGTACCTCTTAG
>NZ_JANPGM010000587.1:0-3728 GCF_031423935.1 Chamaesiphon sp. VAR_69_metabat_338 | reverse complement strand
GGATCGAGGCCATCGCCGCAATCGCTCCCAATCTGCCTCAACTAGCCGTATTCGATACGGCTTTTTATCGAGATTTACCCGAAGTTGCGTATGTTTATCCCGTGCCGTATGAGTGGTTAGCACGAGGGATTCGGAAATATGGCTTTCATGGCATCAGCCATCAATATTGCACGCGGCGCGCGGCGGCACTATTAGGGCGAAATCTGGATGAGTTGCGCTTAATTAGTTGTCATTTGGGTAATGGGTGTTCGCTGGCGGCGATGAGTGCCGGACGCTGTATCGAGACGACGATGGGATTTACACCGCTAGATGGATTGATGATGGGAACGCGGTGCGGCTCGATCGATCCGGGGATAATTTTACATCTGGTGCGAGAGGGGGAATATACCATTGAAGAACTCGATCGAGTCTTGAATTTCGAGTCGGGGTTATTGGGCGTTTCGGGCGTATCTAACGATCTGCGCGAGATCGATCGCGCTATTGCGGCTGGTAATACTAGAGCCAAACTCGCCCTGGAGATGTATATCGATCGCCTCGCAGCTAAAATTGCGTCCCTTTTACCGGCATTGGGCGGTCTGGACGCGTTGATTTTTACTGGTGGCGTTGGCGAGCATCATGCTGGCCTTCGTGCTGCTGTGGCGGCGAAATTGGCCTTTCTGGGTGTCGAAATCGATCTAGACTTAAACGATCGCCTCTCGCTCCCACCCGATCGCGATGTGGCGACAGATCGATCGACCGTGAGACTGCTGGCTATTCACACCCAAGAAGAGTGGGAAATCGCTACAGCCTGTTGGCAATATCTCACCGAGAGCCAATAAACTTCACTGAGGATGACTAAATTCGGATGACACCAGCAATCCTTAACTATGCGATCGGCACCTTGGCGGCCTTATTTCCCATTGCCAATCCGATCGGTGCCGTACCGATATTTTATAGTCTGACCGCCGCCGATAGTCGCGCCGATCGCCGCCAGCAAGCTCGCCGCACGACGATCGCAGTGATTTTGATTTTGACAGTCTTTCTCGTGAGCGGACGCACGATTCTCCAATTCTTTGGCATCTCCCTCGATGTCTTACGCATCGCTGGCGGCTTATTAGTCGGCCACGCTGCGTGGGAATTAGTTGCCAGCAAACCCCGGTTAATGGAATCCGAGCAAAAAGCTGGGATGGAAAAAGTCGATGTCTCGTTTACGCCGATGGCGACGCCGCTAGTGGCTGGCCCTGGCTCGATCGGCGTTATCATCGGTCTATCGACACGCATGAATGACTGGAGCGACTATCTCGGTTGTGCGATCGGGATCGGATTATTTGGTGCTTTATTATATATCTGCCTTATTTTGGGAGAGTCGCTGTTATCGCTGCTAGGTCGCAATGGCATGGGCGCAATCAACCGCATACTCGGCTTTTTTATTTTGGCAATTGCCGTACAGTTAATCGCTGATGGGGTGCTATCCCTATTACACAACGCCGCGCCAAATCTATTTAAATAATACCTACAAAAAAAGTGGTAATTGATGTCAATTACCACCCCGTCACACTTACTTTTTTGGAAAATACTTACATCTGCAGTTTTAACTTACTGAATCGGTTGCACATCAACTACTTGACCCGTTGCGTCTGGAGTAGATTTTTTGCTGTTAGCTTGGAGTTTTGCTTTGGCAATTTGGGAGACTTCGGCAACTAGAAGAGAAATAATCAAGGTATCATCAACCAAGCCCGCAAAGGGCAAGAAATCAGGAACCAAATCGATCGGGCTGACTAGATAAGCGATCGATGCCGCTACTACCCACCATCGATATTTGGGGTTTTGCAATAAACTACGATACCAGTTGTGCAGCGAATTAATATTGAAGTTCATCGGTTGATTCCTGAGTGGTTTTGGTCGATACATCTATCATCTCAAATTCCCAGGATTTGTACAGGTACGGTAAACCCATTGAGAATGGTGGTTGTTACTACTGACGATCGAGCCATCCAGATCCATCGATCGATTTTTGCTCGTTTTAGAACTCAATCATCACCGATCGACCGACGATCTAAGCGGCATTACTAAACAAAAAATGGGTCATTTCTGCACAGATGCCCTCCAATTCGATCCGACTGGATTCTGGCAATCCAAAGTTGACATAACTCAAGACTTCTTCCCAAGCTTGGAGTTCTTCCATCGTCGTTACTTGGCGCAGTTTCTCTGCATAAAAGTTGTGCCAAAATAACGGCGCGATGTGGTCGTATTTTTTCCAGCGTTTGCGCCAAGCGCGGACGTCGCGATGATTTGGCAATGCCACACCGACAATCGGTGGTAGATCGGCATAACTGACGAAAGTACTCATTTTTTTGCCGACGACATGCACCACATATCGCCAACAATTGACTTTGTAAATTTCATCGGTCGATCGCTTGAGGTGCATGGCGACAGCCGATTTGGTAACGAATCTACTTTGAGGATTGGTAACGACGGTAGCAGGTTTGGGAGCAGATAGTAACATGTGAGGACACCAAAAAGGGCGAAGGAATTATTGGTGGTAATGCACGAATTTGGGGAAATAAAGCTAAAGATATCAGCTAGCAGCCAGCTCGATCGAGCCTAGTAACTAGCCATCGGGGATGCTAAATATTATAGTACATTTCTACTAAAGAGGCAAGTGTGGAGTTCGATCGTAACCTGAATGTCTAACAAAACTCAAGCCCCCAGATATGGCGTGGTAGCTAGATTTGAACGCTAATCGATCGCGCCGCTAGTCCCACCACTAGGCACAGCCAATCCCTGACTGGAGCGAGAAGTCGAGTGGAACTGGGCAAGATAGAGTAACACCATCAATTTAACCTCGAATCGCGATTGCCCTGTGCCGGAATTCCCGATCGCAATCTGTTCGGTTCACCCAATTTTGATATGAATACTCTTGCCTCTCCGACACCCATTCAACGGCTGACTGCCAATATCGCTCAACAGATCGTCGGTAAAGATCGACCGATTCAGCTGGTCTTGACAGCACTTTTAGCGGGAGGACACGTCTTGCTCGAAGATGTCCCTGGAGTTGGCAAAACCTTACTAGCTAAATCCCTAGCTAAATCGATCGATGGTAAATTTCAGCGGATACAGTGTACGCCCGATTTGCTCCCTTCGGACATCACTGGTACTAATATCTGGAATCCCGGCAGCCGCGAATTTGAGTTTATCCCTGGGCCGGTATTTACGAATATTCTGTTAGCCGATGAAATCAACCGTGCGACACCCCGGACGCAGTCGGCCTTGTTAGAAGTCATGGAAGAACGCCAAGTAACATTAGACGGTCACTCACGGGCAGTTGCAGCACCGTTTTTTGTCATCGCCACTCAAAATCCGATCGAATCCCACGGGACGTTTGTCTTGCCGGAAGCGCAGATGGATCGCTTTGCAATTTCCTTGAGTTTGGGCTATCCAGAAGCCGCCGAAGAACTGCAAATGCTCCAAGGCTTGGCAGCAGGCACATCGGTAAATAACTTAGAGCCGTGTATTTCTCTGGAGCAACTCCAAGCAATCCAACATGAATGCCAGCAAGTCAAAATCGAGCTATCGATTCAACAATATATCGTTGCCTTGGTGCGGGCGACGCGGATCGATCGAGAAGTGAGTTTGGGCGTCAGTCCGCGTGGTGCTGTCGCTTTGTATCGGACTACTCAAGCCTGGGCATGGTTGCAAGGTCGATCGTATGCAACCCCCGATGATGTCAAAGATCTGGCTCTTTATGT
>NZ_JANPGM010000586.1:0-4824 GCF_031423935.1 Chamaesiphon sp. VAR_69_metabat_338 | reverse complement strand
AACACTAACCTAATTTTCGAGTACCTTGCTAATCCGATCCTCTAGTCGATCGAGATCGAGACCGCCTTCGTCGCGGCTGATCCGGCGAACGGTGGCGTTCACACCATCGAGGTTTTGCAATAAGTCTCGCAAAATTTCTTGTTGCTGACGGGATTGGGTAACTTCGTGTGGCTCCTGAACTAAGTCACGGACGATCGTATCTTCAGAGCGGGATACCACAATCGGTTCCTCTTGCCCTTGCAAATAGACGATCGTGCGGCGTCCGGGGCCGCGTTCTTGCTCTAGGGGAATGAGTGCGACCACATTGTCCGAACGCACGTATTTGCCAAATCCCAGGTGAACTAGTACAGAGGGTTGAATCTTCACTCAAGCTTATCCTTTTCTTCTCTATACTCCTATTTTAGAGGCGAATCGAAGCGGCTGCAATGAATGCGAGGAGAGGTTTTCACCCTGATTTGGTGGTAGTTTACAGTTGTTTTTTATTGGCGATCGACTAGGCGGATTGTATGGCTATCTGGGTCGCAAATTACGAACTGGCGATCGAATTCTAGATCGGAATTAGGACGCGGTGACACCTCCGCCGCGATGAGAACAAAGTTGGCAGATTTCAGGTGGTGGACGGTTTCGATCGCATCGTTAACAACGATTGTCGTTTGCGATCGCCAAATATCCTCGAACTGAGTATCGGCAGGAATCGATCGACTTGACAGCAGGCATATAGCTAGTTAAATGTTGGGTGAGGGCAAATATCTAAGCTGTAATTCAACACGAACTATCGACCGGAATCGATCGCCCATGAATTAATAGAGGGGCATCGATCGCGTAATGGTGCGTTGGAGCTGGGCTTCTGCCACACTTGTCAAACTGCCGCTGCTGTCAACTGGTGCCGATTTCCGCTGATGTTGACGTACTGTCGGGAGCTGATACCAAGGTAAAGATGGATATTCGTGGTGCTCCCAATGGTAGCCAAAGTGATAGCAAGTCAAAAACGACCAGATAATTGGATAGTTGGTGCTGATCGCATTGTGAGAATTTTGGTGTTGACTGGTGGGTGTCTCTCTGCCAGCCGATCGATGCGGTAAATAAGTCCCGAAGAAAAAGAGCTGCATCGAACTCAAGACGATCGGCAACACCCAAAACAGAAACAGATTGGGAATGGGCACATGAAAGCCCAGGAACAGACTAAAGAAGATAACCTTCATGCCAAAAAAGAGGACGACCTTCTGCCGAAAATCTAGATACTCTTGCATGAATTTGACGTACCAAGCTCCTAAGCCGTCGCGCACGCCATCGTGAAAGTCAGGATCGCCCAGCCGACCGGGTTGGAGATGATGCTGCCAGTGGTGATGCGCCAATTTTTGATAGGGGAGGAGCGCGTATAGTGCCAAGGCTAAGTGACCGAAACATTTGTTGACACGGCGATGTCCTGGCAGCACCGAGCCGTGAATAGCATCGTGGGCGACAATAAATAGTCCAGTCTGGATGAATGTTCTGCCTAGAATGACTGGGAAAATCCCCAGCGGTAACAACGTGGAGACATCTAGCGAACAGACCCAGGCGAGGCTACCGAGCCAGAACGCGACGATCGTCGTAGCAACCAGCAATCCGGTCAATGGTGGGGATTTAAGATCGTGCTGCACGTAATTCTGTCTCACTTAGTACTACCATCGTCTCCGCACCGACTCTGCCAAAATCTGGGAATTGGCCTAAGGGCATCTCTACTAGATACGTCCAATTCTGGGCTTCAAACTTGACATGCCGGACGATCCCTTCGCCACCGACAAATTTAACCTGCTGCGCGACTTTAAAGGTATTGACTTTTTCAATTGTTAGCATCATCGATCGGATTTCCTCAATTCGCTATTGCTGTTTTCTATTACAACAGAAAGCCACCCAAATCTTCTGTATCTTTCTGAGGAAAAAAACAGCCATTCTCCTCTACCTTTTGACTATGTTGCGATAAGTACTCGTGCCGATCGCGAGCGATCGAGCATCAATTCATCTGAATGTATAATCGCCAAACCTGCTTTTAGCAAAGCATTCAAGGCTCGATTTCGCTCTGAATCGATCGTCATCTCGTCACGAGGTTTCGATCGCCACCTATTACCGATCGATCTGCTTTTTCTTTAATCCGATCGATCTCTATCTGGCGATCGCGGGGATTAGTATGTAATCAAAATCACCGATCGCCAGCTGTCAAATGCAACTTATTTTTAAATAAAAAAACTGCGAAGATCGATCGGTAGAGCGCGATCCCCGACTTTTAATACTAGTTGGGGGAGCGGGGATCGCGATCGAGACAGCGGGGAATGTGAGTGCTGTCATTCTTCCCCTTCGAGCATTTTCTTAGCAACTGCTAATTGAGCGCGTTGCTCCTCACCGATTTGCGGGTAGGCTAAATCCATTTGCGCCAGACGAGAGCAGATGATGTCGGCGACAGTTAGGCGCGTAAACCATTTGCGATCGGCAGGAATGATATACCAAGGTGCGGCTTTGGTACTAGTATGGTTGAAGACATCTGTATACGCGGCTTGATAATCATCCCAATAGGCACGTTCTTCGACATCGCGATCGCTAAACTTCCAATTTTTTTCTGGTTCGGTAATGCGCTCTAGAAACCGCCGTTTTTGTTCTTTTCTAGAAACGTGTAAAAAGAACTTGATGATGACAGTACCATTATTGGTGAGATACCGCTCAAAATCATTAATTTCTTGAAATCTTTGCGGCCAGATTTGCTTGAAATCGATCGCGTGTAACTTTTGGGCAGCCAAGAGTTCGGGATGGACGCGCACGATTAGGGCTTCTTCATAATACGATCGATTGAAGATACCAATTCGACCGCGTTCGGGCATCGCTTTGTGAGTACGCCACAAATAATCGTGGTCTAATTCTTCACTCGATGGATTCTTAAAACTATAGACTTGACAACCTTGCGGATTGATACCAGACATCACATGCTTGATGGTACTATCCTTCCCCGCCGCATCCATTGCTTGGAAAATAATTAGCACCGAAAATTTATTTTGGGCATAGAGAATATTTTGATACTCTGCCAATTGTTGGATACCCGCCGCTAATTTGACTTGTGCGGATTCTTTATTCTCGAATTTGCCAGTATCTGCGGGATCGTAATCTTTGAGATCGATCTTTTTGCCCGGTGGCACGATCGTATGATGGCTTGATGCGGTTGTGTCTGTCATTTATTTAGTGGGGAGCGGGTGGCGGGGAGCGGGGTAAGTAATTACCGTAGATCTCAGGGTACCCTTAGGTTGTCGCTTAGTACTAACGTCGGTTGACGGGTGATAAGTAGATCGAGGGGAGTGGTTTTGGCGGATTTTTGGGGAGATTTTCAGCGATTTAGCTGAGTTTCGATCGCCGCTTAACTCGTTCTTAACCTGGTTTTTGGAGATCGAGGTTTACTCGATCGCCCTTGTCCTGATACATTGAGCGAATACTGGCTCATAAAAATTGATAACTCTACTCTTGTGTATTTATGAAAGTCCTGGTAATTGGCGGCGATGGTTATTGTGGGTGGGCAACTGCGCTGTACCTGTCCAACCGGGGGTATGATGTCGGCATTTTGGATAGTTTGGTTAGGCGGCATTGGGATTTAGAACTAGGAGTAGAGACACTTACGCCGATTTCCAACATCCAGCAGCGGATTCGCAGATGGCAAGAGTTAACTGGCAAAGAGATCGAGTTATTTATTGGCGATATCAATAACTATGATTTCTTACAAAAATCTTTGCAAGCCTTCCAGCCCGAAGCAGTAGTCCATTTTGGCGAACAGCGTTCGGCACCGTTTTCGATGATCGATCGGGAACATGCCGTCTTGACGCAAGTGAATAATGTCGTCGGTACGCTCAACCTGCTATACGCGCTGCGGAATGATTTCCCCGATTGTCATCTGGTGAAGCTAGGCACGATGGGTGAATATGGCACGCCCAACATCGATATCGAAGAAGGGTACATCACGATCGAGCATAACGGTCGTACTGATACTTTACCCTATCCCAAACAGCCGGGTAGTTTTTACCACTTGAGCAAGGTTCACGACAGTCATAATATCCAGTTTGCCTGTAAGGTGTGGGGTTTGCGCGCGACGGATCTCAATCAAGGGGTAGTTTACGGGGTATTGACTGAAGAAACGGGGATGGATGAAATCCTCATCAACCGGCTCGATTATGATGGCATCTACGGCACCGCGCTCAATCGCTTCTGCGTTCAAGCCGCGATCGGACATCCGCTGACAGTTTATGGTAAAGGCGGTCAAACTCGAACTTTCCTCGATATCCGCGATACGATCCGGTGTGTGGAATTAGCGATCGCCAATCCGGCTAAATCTGGAGAATTCCGCGTCTTTAACCAGTTTACCGAGATGTTTAGCATCAACGATCTCGCCCTTAAGGTGAAGCAAGCTGGGATCGCCTTAGGATTGGATGTCGAGATCGAGACGATCGATAATCCTCGCGTCGAAGCCGAAGAACACTACTTCAACGCTAAAAATACCAATCTGCTAAATCTCGGACTCCAACCGCATTTCCTCTCCGATTCGCTCCTCGATTCCCTGTTGAATTTTGCCATCAAGTATCAACATCGCGTCGATCGATCGCACATTTTGCCCAAGGTTAATTGGAAAAGGGGATAGAGAATAGGGAATAGGGGATAGGGATTAGGGCGGATTGATTTGTGGCGTCCTCAGGGCTAAACGCCCAAATTCAGCAAATAAATTAAGGCAATTATCAGCTTTTGTGCTTTTCCTCCTAATTCCTCTCCCTATCCCCTATACCCTATCCCCTATCCCCTAATCGGCACCCGATTGAG
>NZ_JANPGM010000585.1:0-3964 GCF_031423935.1 Chamaesiphon sp. VAR_69_metabat_338 | reverse complement strand
AACGGCACTCGCAATAAACCAGGATCGCCCTCTGTTGTCGGTTCCAACATTGCTTTAAGGTATGGAGTAGTCTGAATTGCCTCCCATAACTCTGAACGATCTAGACTGGCAAGATAATCCTGAATTTGCAAATCAGATAATGACTGGAGACACACCGCACCTCGGAGATTTCGCAGCTTAATATCTACCGCTTCAAATTCCTTGACGCGGGAACATACCACCATCTGCGGGTAATGTTCGGCAAACTCATTCAGCTTTTCGGTACATTTTTTCTGACGTTCTAATCCCAACTCATCCAACCCATCTAATAACGGCAATAACACCTGTCGTTCTAGCCATTGCTCGTAGAGTTTGGATTTACGACTTCCGCCATGCAGATCGTAGAGTTGCTCGATTAACCAATCTTGAATACTTTGCTTGTCATCTCGCCAAGTCGAAAGCTCGAAAATAACTGGAATTACCGTTTTTGATTGGAAGATCGCCCCACATACCAATTGTTCTGCCAAACTCAATAATGCGGTGGTTTTCCCCGCTCCTGGCGCACCTAAAATTAAGAGTTTGCCTTTGATATCATCGCGCCCAAATGTTTCAATTAACAGGCGATCGGGATTTAATACACCGCAATTTTTGCCGTCGATTTGCAAGGTTCGATTGGCTGCTAATGGCGAACGATTGACCCATTTTTGTTGCTCTTCGATCGATACATCCATTAAGATTCGATCGCGTCCCAATGTATCATTTAAACGTTTGCGGATCTCTGGCAACTGCTTTTGTTCGAGCAATTTTAGCCCCCAGTCCCAATCCACTTGAGATCGATCGGATTGGGGAAATAACTTCAGGAAGGTCTTGTCAATAATGACTTGGTTATCATGGCTATTCTGAAAGCTAACAGCATTTTCTCCAGCTTGAGCTTGCTGAACATTGCTATGCTCGATCGAGCTACCGTCAATATTTTGCTGTTGCGAAGCCATTGCTGTTGCTGGTAGTGGATTCCCTAAGATGCAGTTGGGTTCGATGCTCTACCAAAACTACACCTTAGTATTCCCAATAGTCTCGTTGAGTTTTGCATTACCCTCTACAGCCTACATGCCGATAAATTTGGCAGCAACTCCAAGCCAAGGTGAGATCGCTTTAAAGACTTCCTGCCCGTTTTGCCAAAGACTTTTTCCGGCTTCTGTGGAATCTTTCATCATTTTGAGCGTCTCACTTACCGACTTGAGATTTTGCCCGACTAATTCCTTACTACTGCTTTCCTTTGCTGCCTCGCGTTTAGCAGGGCGCAGATAGTCTAATAGTTCCTCTTGTTGGGCTGGCTCTACTTTGGCGGCTTTGATGGCGGCTTCTAGAATCTCCAATTGTTTGACTACTTCTGCACTTGTCATTTGCTGGGATGTTTCCAGATTACCCGATTGATTTTGGTGAATGTCTCCCCCCGCTTGTGCTTGTTGCACCATGCCACCATTGACGTTGACACCGCTGATGGTTTGCGATTGGGTTGGTTGTGCTGGCTGCTTTTTACCAAACATAGATTTTATTGCTGAGAGCATTATTCTCCATGATACAAAATATTTTCAGTCGTCACTGAAGTCGATCTCATCTCGATCGGCTTTAGTAACACTACGCTCGATCGAGGTATCGATGTCGAGCCGAGCAACAGATGATAGTGTAGCGATCGATTCCACAATTTGACTCGCGGGGATGCTAATGTGATGTCTACGTTCGCGCAGCGTAGTTTGGTAGTCAAGGATTTCGGCTATAATACTGCCACTGGAATGCCATCTCAAGCGATCGACCTCACTCATTTATCCATCTTCCCTGCCAATGCTTACCAATGCCCCTCTGCTCGTAGTTCAGGACGTTCGCGCTGGCTATACCCCTGGCTCGGATATCCTCAATGGGATTAACTTCGTCGTCCAACCAGGCGAATTGGTAGCGGTGATTGGCGGGAATGGTGCGGGCAAATCGACGCTGGCGAAAACGATTTTTGGGCTATTGACGCCCCATAGTGGGACGATTACGTTTAAAGGCGAACAGATTGGCGGACTCAAATCCGATCGAATCGTGCAGAAGGGGATGTGTTATGTGCCCCAAATCTCGAATGTATTTAAGTCGCTGACGATCGAAGAAAATCTCGAAATGGGCGGCTTCATCCGTACTACCGATCTCCAGCAGCTCAAACAAAAAATCTTTACGATGTTCCCTCGTCTTGCCGAGCGGCGCAAACAACGCGCGGGCACCCTCTCTGGTGGCGAACGCCAAATGCTAGCGATGGGCAAAGCTTTGATGCTCGATCCCGAATTATTGGTGCTCGATGAGCCGTCTGCGGCACTTTCACCCGCGTTAGTTACCGATGTCCTCAAACAAATTCGGGCAATTAATGAAAATGGCACGGCAATTGTCTTAGTCGAGCAAAATGCTAAAAAAGCGTTAGCGATGTCCGATCGAGCTTATGTGTTAGATACTGGCATCGTCAAACATGAAGGTAGCGGTGCTGACTTGCTCAAAGATCCGAAGGTAATTGAAACTTATTTGGGCGTCGGCGGACACTAGGGTTGGCTAACTTTGACATGCTGTAATTTCCAGGATAATCCCGAAATAAAATTATTAGTCACATGCGCCACAATCGGGATAAATAGATTCCCAGTTTCTACCATTGTAAAGGCAAGCAAAATTCCTACCAAGGTCGCCCACACGGCATACGGCCATTGTTGGGCATTATTCATGTGCAGCACGCCAAAACACAGCGAAGATAATACAATCCCGATCGGATCTAATCCCAGCGCGGGTAGCATCACGCCCCTAAATAATAACTCCTCACTCAATCCAGGTAGCAGTCCCAACCACACCATATCCGGTACCGCTAAAG
Source organism: Chamaesiphon sp. VAR_69_metabat_338 (assembly GCF_031423935.1). Classification (NCBI taxonomy): domain Bacteria; kingdom Bacillati; phylum Cyanobacteriota; class Cyanophyceae; order Gomontiellales; family Chamaesiphonaceae; genus Chamaesiphon; species Chamaesiphon sp. VAR_69_metabat_338. Next base: position 1,098 of record NZ_JANPGM010000585.1, on the reverse strand, counting down.
GTTTTAATACCATTGCCAGATAAAAATCGGCACTCTGGCGATAAGTCCCCCACGCGGCATATATAAGCGCGCTCAAACCCGTCAACCCAAAACCGAAAGCGATCCCGAACCCCAAGTCCGCAACTGTCACCGAGATCGGGCGCAACTGAAAATCGCCCAGGTACAACCACAATCGCGCTACACCAAATAAGACGATCGCCGTAATCGCCATGGCAATCAAAATCTGCATCCGCGACAGGGGTTCGAGATCTGGATTATGTGAGTTACTCATTTTCTAGGGGATTGGGGATTGGCAGAGTGTAAATTTTAGATGTATCTGATTTATGGGCATTCTTTGAGTCGATCGATTTGGGGGTGGAAACTATCGAGACTCATGCCAGCGCGATCGACTGTGATGACACCGATCGCTTCTAAGTACGATTTTACCGCGATCGATTGGATCTTGACGTCCTGAGGGGTTACGGCCATCCGCGTGTGGTTTTCGGCGACTGTAATAATTTTAGCGCGTGACGATCGCGCGAAGCTGAGTAAACCACTCCCGCCGCAGGCGGATTCTGGGACGATAACGGCATCGACTTCATCGTGCCAAATTCCCGCTCCCGAAGCTGATGGGGTGGAGATAAATTGCGGTGCGCGGCTCAATCCGACTAAGACACACGGTAAAAAGGTATAACCCAGCTCCTCTGCTGCCGAACGGGGCGAAATCTCGGGATCGATCGGCAGTGGCGATAACGCTGGGGCGTGAGCGCAGGGGACTTTGAAGGTACGCACGATGAGATGACTAATGACGGCTTCGGCTCCAGCTAAAGGATCGACTCCGACACCATGCCGATAATCGTGCAAGATCGTCGCTCCTGGATCGTCAGGAAATCTGGCAATTACGGCGATCGCTTCGGCTCCAGCAGCAGAGATCGATTTATCGACCGCCCGGAGTAGACTATCTGGCTGGTCGATCGTCCCCCAGGACGCTCCAGATGATGCCGTGCGCAGCTCTACACCCAAGGGCAGATCTGTCACGACATAATCGACTAAATCCAGCCCCAGTGTGGCTCTAGCGGCATCTGCGGCTTGGAGATGCCGCACGCGCAAGTCGTCGAA
>NZ_JANPGM010000584.1:0-2002 GCF_031423935.1 Chamaesiphon sp. VAR_69_metabat_338 | reverse complement strand
GTTGAGTTAAAAGTTTACCCCTCCTCTTTCAAAACTGTGGGGCCGCTCTCGTTCGACTGAATGGCGTTCCTCGCTACTTCACACGAGAGCTGCGGTTGTATAGAACGGTGATGTTATTCTTACAGGTCATTTCTGCAAACTTTCTGACTGTTTGCACTAACTAATTAGATTTAACTCCTGCAATCTTATTTAATCGGCACTTATTTCAGCCAGGTATATCGAGAGCCAGTAAACCCCTCAAAAGTCTTTGCCAATGATGAAGCCGCTTTTATCGGTCGGCTGCGAGCTGCCAATTGTGGGGGCGGATACTACGATCCGGATTGGTTGGTGCGATCGATTAATCCGGATAGAGACTTCATCGTGATGAAAGATGGATTATCACTCAAGATGCCCACCCAAAGCCTCTATACTCCCGCTGCGAAAATTCTCGTTGGCGAGCTGGTGGGAGCCGCAATGCCCAACAACCTGATGAAGATCGATCGCTATGTGGCAATTAGTAATGCTGGTCGGTTGCCAAGTGCGCCAGTCTCTAATATCTACTGGAACTGCGACCCCCAAACCGCGATCGATCTGGTCGCCAGCATGACCCAAGCGTTAAACCAATTAGCCATCCCGTTTGAACTCCAAGTCGAGGGACGACTCGACTCTTACCATCGGGTAGAACCATTAATCTTGGGAGTACTTTGTACCGATTACGGCAAAGCCGCACCACTATTGCACCAAATCGCTCGGCTTCATCCAGTGCGTAATGGTATCCCACCACTTACCACTCAACTCGCACCAGGGATCGGTGTTGCCGAAACAGCCAATCCCGAAATCGATTTTGCCGATTTATGCTGTCGATCGATCTCGATCGGGATAATTAGTTGTCTCGAACATCCCGATCCGGTGACACAGATCGTCGCGATCGAAACAGAATTAATTAAAAATGGAATTATCAATCTTAGTTCACATCTAGCTCATATCTTAAATACATATAAAAACTGGCATATCGGCAATAATTAACCGCAGCGATAGTTTGGCTATTATATATATTCTATAGTTCTATTGCTACTAAAATGAACAATATCCAATTTGCTACTACTTGGCTAAAATCCGATCGCTACCTCGTGCGATCGAGATAAGCAGGCAGCCTGTATCGCTCGTCTAGAGAAGTTTTTGCAACTCCTGTCAGATATAAGCCGCAGACTCGAAATTATATTTGCAATCTATTACAAGCTCGAAAACCGAGCTTGTTTTTTATTAGGTGTTAATTTTGGCGAAGGGTCTTTGCTCGATCCAGATCGTTTTGAGTGCTTAAAGCTAATAATAGACTGGTATTTGGCGAACAGCGTGGAATGCTTTTCGCAGCTACTCGTAAATCGACAAATATTTTTTATCAGATGTGATAAATATCACTGGATTATTCAAAAATAGTGAATAATATTGATTCATGAGCGAAGTTAATAACTTCTGCTTCAAAAACAAACAATTGAGTAATCAGAAAACCCCGAATATTATGTCTAAAATTCAAATCTCCGAACTGAACGCAACTGGTACTGAATTATTTCAAGGAGCTGAAAGCTTCTTGACCGAACTGCAACCAATGGAAGCAAGTGCTATTTACGGTGGTGCCTGTGTTAAGAAAGCTCGTGGTAATAAAGCTGCTGGCAAGAGATCCGGTGGCAAGAGCAGTGGTGGTTGCAAGATGGGTAAATCCTCTGGTAAATCTTCTGACAAAACTTCAACTTGCGGTAGTGTGCCTCCAATCGTTGTGCCTCCTGTCACTCCTCCTACTGGTAATAATTAATTAACCTCTCAGTTTGGGAATCCAATCACATTACATAATAATTGACTTGGGTTCTGCAGATAACGTTCTAAGTGAGATTCAAATTAGAGCGGTGTTTGAGTTAATCTGGTGGTAGCGGCTGAAAATTTTGGATCTTCGCTCTACCACCATGCTAAATCTGAGTCGTATTAAAAATTACCCCGCACCAGGTAGGATGTTGAGCTTCCTCCTGGT
>NZ_JANPGM010000583.1:0-7454 GCF_031423935.1 Chamaesiphon sp. VAR_69_metabat_338 | reverse complement strand
CCGCCTTCGCCGCCCGTCCAAACTTCGCCAAAAAGCTCGGCATCGGTTCTTTTGCCAAGCTCTCGATCGATTCTTTCTGCTTACTCAACGCGCCCCCTGGCTCCAACTCCTCACCAGATTTATAGGTAGCATTTCCCGATCGACGCAATTCTTGTAACTGTCGATCGATCTCCGCCGACAATTCGTCAATCTCTGCTGGTGAAAAAATCTCATTCATGATTTATAAATAGGTGCGAAAATTTACAGCCCCAAACTATTGAGATCGGCTGTCTCAATTTTCTTTATTTTGCCCTAAAAAAACAGCGATCGTTTCTACAATCGCTCGATCGACTAATAATCCTCGTCCAGACGTTGACTAGTGGCAATAAACGCATCTCTGCGCAAGCAAGGATAATCGCTCAACCACAGATTGAGATCTGGGATATAGACATCAGAAACTTTGGCAAAAGAACTCAGATCGGGACGATAGGACATCACTACCATCTCGACAATTTGGCCGCGCGAAATACCCTTATAAGCCTTCTTTAAGGGCACCGAAACTTCCGTGCTGAATCCCGTCTCGTCGCCGACCTCTAGATGCAATCTGGTTTCGATATCTTCGATAATGACTAAATTCCCTTTCTTATCGACAGTTTCACGTTCGCCGATGAGATCGTCGGTGACATAGAGATCCAAAACCTCACCACGCCAAAAGCCACTGTAGGGAAATTGCCGAAATTGCCAATTGCGCCGACTGGCTAACACGATCGGTTCCCACCACCAGTATAAGCCAGCAATTACCATCGGTACTGGAGCTTGCCACTCAACATCATCGGGGGATAAAAACCGTAAAAATGCGTAAGTTAAGGACACAGCCGCGATCGAAATAATCATCCGCCGCAGAAAGTCCGACCATTTTCCCCAGCAATATTTGTACTGTACCCCCATCGCCAGGATCGGTACTAATTCTTCAAATTTGCTACGGGTGATGGGAACTAGCATGATGATGAGAGACGGGGAGATGGGGGGACTAGGCGACGGGGGGACTGATTGGTTGAGTTGTAGTTCTCAGCGATCGACGATCGATTATTAACTGTTCACTATCAAAGAATTTTCTCTAAGCCATATACTAGCGATTTTAGTCCCAAAATCTTACGAATGGCGAGGAGGACTCCAGGCATATAGCACGATCGATTGGTGGTATCGTGGCGGAGTAAGTAGATTTCACCAGGTGCGCCGAAGATGATTTCTTGGTGGGCGATATAGCCTGGAAGTCTGACGCTATGAATGCGGATATTTTCATCGGCGGTAGCACCTCTCGCGCCAGCAATTTTTTCGGATTCGGTAACGCTGGGCGGGTTGAAAGTTTTACCAAGTTCGCCTAACAGTTGGGCGGTTTGAATGGCGGTACCGCTGGGGGCGTCGGCTTTTTGATTGTGGTGGAGTTCGATAATTTCGACGTGCTCGAAAAATTTGGCGGCTTGAATGGCTGCTTGTTGCATCAATACTACCCCGATCGAGAAATTGGGGATAATTAGGCAGCCAGTACTCGCTTTGTCAGCAAATTCGGTTAGTTGCTGAATCTGGGTGGTACTCAATCCGGTGGTACCGACGACCGGACGCACGCCATAGGCGATCGCCGAGCGGACGTTTTCATAGATACTGTCAGGATGGGTAAAATCGACCATCACGGCGGCTTGTTTTTCTTGGGATGCCATCGCCAGGATTGCTTGAAGATCGTTCATCACGGGGATCTCTAATGCACCACAGCCAGCAATTTCGCCGATGTCTTCGCCCTGGATCTTGGGGTTACGATCGATCGCACCTAGCAATACCAAGTCGGGGGCGTTAGCGACGGCTTTGATGACTTCTAGTCCCATTTTCCCCGCCGCACCATTGACTACGACCGGGATTGGCGATTGGTTACTCATGAGCGATGTTTCTCCTTGGCTGACAATTCCACATTGCTTATTATGACATCGAAAGACTTGTGGTTTGGTCGTCAGGATCGTGTACGGAGCGGTGCCAAAACTTTCTTGTTGACATTCTTTCTCATAAGAAGTTAGTATTGACTAAGTTCTAAGTACGCTACTTGCTAGCTTTGACACTAGTAAGTGAGCCGATTGCCGAGCCACGCGATCGATCGAGATTCAGCCAAGCCAGAGGTTAGAGCGATCGCTTGACGATCGAACTGAATGGCCGGAATGTACCGATTGCCTAATTTTCAGATCCAGACGCAAGTAATTATCGTAAAGGAAGATCGAATGTCGTTGGCCGAATTAAGTGCGCTCCCACTGGGAACCACAGCATCCATACTGGGAATAAGTACGGAAACTGCGTTGGAGCATAGATTACAAGCGTTAGGATTTCGGGTGGGTAAGCAGATATCAGTAATTCGCAAGGCTTGGTTGGGCGGCCCATTACACGTGCGGATTGGGACGACTGAGGTAATTATGCGGCGATGTGATGCGAGGTCGATTCAAGTACGGCCTAATTAGGCTTTAGGTTTTAGGTTTTAGGCTGTAGCGCAATTGCACTAGAAAAGGGTTTCTTGAATACCAATGCTCCCTAATTACCGACAAAGATCGATGGGCCGCGAGTGTTGGTATATTGGCAAGAGCTAAACAAAAATGACAAATTCAGTTAACTGTAATAAGTGCAACTCCGACGGTAGTCCACTGCTGGATATTGCTACCACCGAAGGTTTGAAGCAAATAGCTGTGCTGGGGATGCCCAATACTGGTAAGTCTACTTTCTTCAATCGCCTGACTGGAGCCAATGCTAGTACGGGGAATTGGCCGGGAATTACTGTGGATCTGCTGGTAGCCAAAATTAAGATCGGGCAGCAGGATACTCAGGTGGTGGATCTGCCAGGAATTTACGACTTGCGGGGCTTTTCGGAAGATGAAGAGGTGGTGCGGCGATTTCTAGAGCACAATCCCGTTCACTTAATTATAATTATTCTCAATTCTACGCAGCTCGATCGCCAAATTAGTCTGGCATTGCAAATCGAGCAGATCGGTTTGCCAGCTTTGTTGCTGCTGAACATGGCGGATGAGGCTCCCAAATTTGGAGTGCATGTCGATCCTGAGGCGATCTCACGGCACTTACAGATGCCAGTGTTGCAGATGAGTGCTAAATATGGGCAGGGTTACGCTCAGGTGCGTAGTCTGATTGCCGAGCGATTGAATCTACAATCAGAGCCGCTATTAGCAGGTAAAATCGATGTCAATTTAGGTTCCGATACCCAGTTTGCTGCCAAGATGGGAGCTTTGCTCCAAGATGGTTTTCAGGTGTCACCAGTGCGAGATACGCTGACGACTAAACTCGATCGAGTATTGCTGCATCCCGTGTTTGGCTTGCCGATTTTCTTTGGTTTGATGTATCTGATGTTTCAGGTGGTGTATACCATCGGCAAGCCATTACAAGATTGGTTGAACACTGGGGTTGAATGGTTTAAGACTACTGCTGTCGAACCATTATTAGGCTTTTTACCGCCGTTTCCCCACGATCTGCTCATCGATGGATTATATGGCGGGATGGCGACGGTAGCCGCCTTTATTCCCGTCATTTGGATCTTTTTTATCTGCATGGCGATCGTCGAAGATAGTGGTTACTTATCACGCTCGGCTTATTTAATGGATGCTTTCATGGAGCGGTTGGGCTTGGATGGTCGATCGTTCGTGATGTCGTTGATGGGCTTTGGCTGCAATGTGCCAGCAATTATGGGGTTGCGGGTGATGCGATCGCCTGCCCTGCGGTTGCTATCGATGTTGGTGATTCCCTTTTCCCTATGTTCGGCACGGCTGAATGTATTCATCTTCATGACAACGGCGTTATTTAGTACCCGCGTTGCGCCGCTGGTTTTATTTAGTCTCTATTTATTTAGCTTTGGGGCAGCCATTCTGACGGCTTTTATTTTCAAAGGTAAGTATCCCAATCAAGAGCCATTGATTTTGGAATTACCACCCTATCGCTTTCCCACCATTCGGCAAATGCTGCTGCGTGCTTGGTCGGAAACTAAACATTTCCTGCGATTTTCTTGGCGATTTATCATCTTTGGCGTAGTGGCCATCTGGCTGTGCAACAATCTCCCTGCTAATGTCGAACCGGCCAGCGCGGGGACAATTTCGGGACAGATCGGGCAGGCACTTCAACCGATCTTAGGCCCGATCGGGATTAATCCTAAACTCTCGGTAGCCTTAATTTTTGGATTTATTGCTAAAGAGATCGTGCTGGGAGGACTAGCGGTAATTTATGCCACCAAACAGGATGCAGGATTAGCCAGCACGATCGCACGCGACATTGACTGGGTTCAGGCGTATAGCTTTATGTTATTTACGCTGTTGTACGTGCCCTGTCTCTCGACGGTGGCTGTAATTAAAGCCGAGTCCAAAAGTGTTAAATTCGCGCTGCTAGGCGTATTCTGGTCGCTAGCACTGGCTTGGATCGCGAGCTTTATCTTCTATCAAGGTGCTAGAGCTTTAGGGTTTTAGGAATAGGGTCGATCCGGATCTACGATCCTAGGCTGTAAATTGTCATCAAAAAAAGCTGGAGCGATTCTTAAATCGCTCCAGCTTTTTTAACGATTTAACTACTCAGATTGCGAGATCCGGTAGATGGCAATTGCTTGCGCAGACAACTTTCGAGCAAGCGAACTTGATATATTTGTCTAAATACAGTGGGATTGAGAATAAGTTTATGCTTGGGATGAAAGATCGGCTGACTCAAAAATGCCGACCAGGGAAAAGGGACTTTAGGTAATTCGCCGCTAGACACGATCGTGATGTGGGTGAAGTGGACTTGGTTAGAGAGAACTTCCGGCACATAGAGTGAGCCTGAAAGAAAACTTTGGCGATAGTAAATTTAATCTCAACTGTGATATCGATCGCTGCCGAAAATCTCACCACTACCTCTCAATTAATTTCCCATATTTACTCAATCGATCGCATCCGCCATTTATCTGGGCGCGATCGAGCCAAACGTTACAATAGATGTACTCATCTTTATTTAATGTGGCGATCGTGGTTGCTTATCCTAGTTCCAGCAAAGTTATTTCCTATCCAGCCAAAACGATCGAGCGCGCCGACATCGCCCTCCGATGTGCGCCGTTCGAGCTAAATCTGTTTGCCAAAATGCGCTGGGAAAGTGTCTCCGTGCCCAAATTGGCTGGGGATCTGGGCGTAAAATCTGGCTATACCCGCTATCCGCTCTCCGAGTTGAGCGTTGAAACGGCAACTAATTGGTTGATTCAAGTCGGGATGTTGCGGCGGGAAGTAGACGGGCAAGGTTTGACTGATAGTTTTCGGCTGACGCCACTGGGTTTGGCCTTAATCGAAAAATGGGAAGCCAATGGTGGCACCATCCCCTCCGCCAATTTACCCGATCGCCTGCGGAATTTAAGCGCGCGATGGTTGCGGTTGCCCTTTTAGATCGCAGATACATGGCTAGAGTCGATCGCGTAATGCCGCTGGAATCCGGACGGGGCGGCGAGTCTTCAGATCGATAAATATAGTCGTTTGGGTGGCGGAAGCGATCGTGTTGTGGCCATCAACAATTTCTGCGGCTAACCGACACCGAACGTTTTCTAATTCGACCATCCACATTTTACCAATCGGTCGATCGTGAATCGTTAATTGGCGTTGATACTTAATTTCCGTCTGAACGAGCACTGGTGCGATCCCTGTCAAAATCAAATCTGGCAGTGCCAGGTAGTGTTGTGCCAACATCTGGATGCGCAAATCTTCCAACCAGCGGATATAAACAATATTGCTGACAATTCCAGCAAAGTCGATGTCATAAGTCCGAATTGGCAGTTCTAGCTCGACGAACATCAGTTGAGACGATGACATATTAGTAATGTTTGAGGGTTGAAAGTGGCAGATTAGCCCCGACTTATCGTAGCAGTTCCTACAGCTTGCCGAGAATCTCGATTCTCGTTCCGAGAGGCTCCGCCAACGGCTAAATCGATTGATGTTGAATCATTTAGATAATTGCTGACTTGTCACCACCCGCTGGATAATAAACAGACATCGATCGGTAAATTTTGGAGAGCCAATGGATAGCAGTTTAATTCTATCTAATATCTTAAATCCGCCAGTACTATTCTTTTTCTTGGGAATGCTGGCAGTTTTTGTTCAGTCTGATTTAGAAATTCCCAATCCATTACCCAAGCTATTTTCGCTTTATCTATTAGTGGCGATCGGCTTTAAAGGCGGTCATGAATTGCATGAGAGTGGTTTGAGTCCATTAATTATTAGTACCTTGCTCGCGGCGGTATTTATGGCCTCGATCGTCCCTGTTTATGCCTTCTTTATCTTGCGGATTAGATTGGATAATTTTAATGCGGCGGCCATTGCGGCGACTTATGGTTCGATTAGTGCGGTGACGTTTATTACTGCCAGTTCCCTACTCGACAAGCTACAGATTTCCTATGGGGGTCATATGGTTGCCGCGCTAGCATTGATGGAGTCACCCGCGATCGTTGTTGGCTTGATTTTAGTACGCGTCTTTACGCCCAAGCAGGCACAACTTCCTGATGGCGAGAAAGCCGATGCTGATGATGGAGAAACTTCTTGGGGTGAAGTTCTGCGTGAGGCTTTTTTGAATGGTTCGGTATTGTTACTAATTGGCAGTCTGATTACGGGCGTACTGACTGGAGGTGATGGCTGGACGAAGGTGCATCTGTTTGTCGAAAAAGATCTCTTTTATGGTGCGCTAATGTTTTTCTTGCTAGATATGGGGCTAGTCGCAGCGCGCCGAATTCAAGATCTCCGCAAAACCGGCATGTTTCTAATTGTTTTCGCCATTTTAATGCCGGTCGCCAATGCGTTACTGGGCATTTTTCTCGCTAAAGCAATTGGCATGGGTGTCGGCAATGCTTTGTTATTTGCCGTATTGTGCGCTAGTGCGTCCTATATTGCCGTGCCAGCAGCCATGCGCATGACAGTTCCCGAAGCGAATCCTAGTTTGTATGTATCGATGGCTTTAGCCATCACTTTTCCATTTAATATCATCGTTGGTATTCCGATTTATTTACAAACTATTAAGTTACTGGGAGTTTAAATATGCTTCAGGCTGTCAAAAAAGTCGAAATTATTGTCAGTTATTTAGAAGTACCTGCCGTATTAAAGATTCTTAAAAAGAACTTAATTCAAGGTTATACTGTCATTAATAATGTTTCTGGAAGTGGCGAGCACGGCTATTCTGGTGACGATCTGATCACCAATAGTTATATTATGATTATTTGCACCGATTTAGAAATGGCTGAAAAGCTTTCCAACGCGATGCAGCCACTCCTCAAAAAACTCGGTGGAATTTTTATTATTACCGATGCTCAGTGGATCGCACACTAATCATTTCAAAGATCCTTACGAATAGAGGCACCGATGGATCGATCGGTGCCTCTATTCGTAAGGATTTAACATCACTAAATCACCGATCTAAATTAGCTAGCGCGATCGGTTCCGACTGTT
>NZ_JANPGM010000582.1:0-1651 GCF_031423935.1 Chamaesiphon sp. VAR_69_metabat_338 | reverse complement strand
TGAGCGATTCGCAAGTATGTCCAAATTTTAAACTACGCTCTTTGTCTCACCACATTTTCCGCCAGTAGAACGGTAAATATTTACTAGCGATCGGATTGCAGCGATGGGGATCGGTATAATTGCTCATAGGACACCCGATCGACTGGATGTTCTGCTATTGACGGCTAAACATTGACGATCGACCAAGTGAAGCATAATGGATGAGGCATTAAGATCGCACTTCATACAGTTGCAACTCATTCGCCATTAAATTTTCACCAGTTATCGTCACCAATTTAGCTTGTCCATTCTCGATCGTTAGATTTAAGTACATTATGGAACCACTATACGATTATGCCTGGTTGATTCCAGTATTTCCCCTAGCTGGGGCGATGCTAGTCGGATTGGGATTGATTTCACTCAACAAAGCCACCAATAAACTGCGCGATCTCAATGCAGTGCTGATTATTTCGCTCATTGGTGCGGCGATGGTCATGTCTTTCGCCTTACTCGTCAGTCAATTTCAAGGACACCCCGTTTATACTCGATCGTTTGAATGGGCGGCTGCGGGTAGTTTTCATTTGAACATGGGTTACACGATCGACCATCTGACTTCATTGATGTTGGTCATCGTCACTACCGTCGCTGGCTTGGTGATGCTCTATACCCACGGGTATATGGCTCACGATCCTGGCTACGTGAGGTTTTATGCTTATCTGAGTTTATTTAGCTCCTCGATGTTGGGCTTAGTCGTCAGTCCCAACCTCGTCCAGGTGTATATCTTCTGGGAATTAGTCGGGATGTGCTCCTATCTGCTGATCGGCTTTTGGTACGATCGCAAAGCAGCTGCCGATGCCTGTCAAAAAGCCTTTGTCACCAACCGCGTCGGCGACTTTGGCTTGCTACTAGGGATGCTCGGACTCTACTGGGCGACTGGCAGCTTTGATTTCCAAATCATGGGCGACCGACTTCAAGAATTAGTTGCCTCTGGCGCAATTGGCGGCGGTTTAGCCGCCTTATTTGCGATCTTGGTCTTTATGGGACCAGTGGCTAAATCTGCCCAGTTCCCCCTCCACGTCTGGTTGCCAGATGCAATGGAAGGCCCCACACCGATTTCGGCACTGATCCACGCGGCGACGATGGTTGCCGCTGGGGTCTATCTGATCGCCCGCATGTATCCCGTATTCGAGCATATCCCCACCGCGATGGATACGATCGCCTGGACGGGTGCAATTACCGCGTTTCTGGGTGCCTCGATCGCAATTACCCAAAACGATATCAAAAAAGGTCTGGCCTACTCCACCATGTCCCAACTGGGCTATATGGTGATGGCACTGGGCGTCGGGGCTTACTCCGCTGGCTTATTCCACCTGATGACTCACGCTTATTTCAAAGCAATGATGTTTTTGGGTTCGGGTTCGGTGATTCACGGGATGGAAGATGTCGTCGGCCACAATCCCGCGCTGGCTCAAGACATGCGCTTAATGGGCGGGTTGCGCAAACACATGCCCATCACCGCTAGCACCTTCTTTATCGGTACCCTAGCTATTTCAGGGATTCCCCCCTTTGCAGGCTTCTGGTCGAAGGATGAAATTCTCGGTGCCACCTACGCCGCCAATCCGCTGCTCTGGGTCGTTGGTTTTGCCACGGCAGGGATAACGGCGTTTTATAT
>NZ_JANPGM010000581.1:0-3442 GCF_031423935.1 Chamaesiphon sp. VAR_69_metabat_338 | reverse complement strand
TTCATTCTCGGTGTTGAATTGACTGAGAATAGCTTGTGCCTTTTGTCTGATGACTTCGAGGGTGGAACCGCTGAGTTCGATCGATTCAAGGTCGCTTTTGACCACATTCAACCAGCGTTGTTTTCCGTCCATGCGGCGGCGAAGATTTTGTTGGATCTTTAGCCATGACTCGTAGGTATACAGCACCATGAGGGTGGCGGAGGAATAGAATCGCCCAGGTTGCCCAGGATAAACTGCTCTGAGCGGCGTACAAAGGTCTGTAATTGCTTTCTGGGGGACGGCTCCTCGACGTTGCCAAATCTCAAAATCAGGATGCTGGCTGACTCGCTTCATCAGTTCGCTCACCAGGGGAGTATTGCTCTCTGTCATCAGGTGCCAGAGGTGGCGACGAATAGGTTCGGGAGCGGTGAGGCGACAGTGAATTGTAACAATGCTCATAGTTGGTAATGACCCAGTACAAGTAACTGCTCGGAATTTTTGGACTGAGTATTGGTGGTAGTCGATCGCTGAAGCTATGATTGGGATTGAATAATGAGGTGCTAAAACGAAAATAACATTATAAAACTCTATTATACATTATTTAACTGTCTAGTAAGGTTGCAGGGGTATTATGAATTTGCTGAAAATTTTGCTTAAAGCTGATGAGTCAACCCGATCGAGTGCAGACATCTGTCTATTTCCCCAAAGAGGTCTATGCAGCCCTGGTGAAGTGGGCTGAAGAGGAAGATCGATCGGTGAGTAATTTGGTGGTGCGGCTGGTTGCTAAGGCGGTGGAAGAGAAGGAGTCGAAGTAAAGTTTTTGATTCAGAGAATAGACATGGGAAACTTAAAAAAGCAGTCTCAATCCAGAACTTTTGATGACAGGTAAATTTGACGCAGCCACTTCACTTTCTTTCATTGATGCATCTGCCAAGATTCTAGATCTCAACGGCTCACCGCTTCATTATCGAGACATTACCCAACAAGCCTTGAGTCAAGGCTTGATTCAATCCGAGGGCAAAACACCTGAAGCTACTTTAAATGCAGTAATTTGTGTAGATATCAAGCAAAAAGGTATTCACAGCCGATTTGTACGGGTGCGCCCTGGAATTTTTGGATTGCGGAGTTGGGGGATAGAGTCTGCGGCGTTGGATTCACCATTAAATACCGCCGACGCAGAAAACCGTCGGGTGCGGATTCCTCATTTTCCCTCTTATGCAGAACTGCGGTTATTACTGCCGATCTGGAATGGACGACTGAGATCGCAGATTACTGGACTTCGATCGACTATTGAGACACTGCGAGGTAGCCCCCAGGAACCTGGGGATTGGACGAAGCCAGATTTATGGATTGTAGAAAGGTTACAAGGTAAAGATCGCGAACTGGCGGAGGCAATTTGGCAAAAAACAGCAGAGAAGGTAAATCCGCGCCATGTCTATGGACACTGGCTATTTGCCTGTGCCTATAAGTTACTAGTAGAAGATAGTGATGGTCAGATGAAATTGACAGATAGAGGTCGAGATTTTATCGATCGTCCACTAGGGGATACTGTTGCGCTAGTAGATGAGCAGGAAGGAGTTCTTAAAATCCTGACAATCGCTGCGGAGAAAGGGACGGGGCGAAGATCGGACTTTATCCCTGAGTGGACAGATTATCTGACGCGGTATTCTCGCTACGGCACTGATATCACGATTAAAGATACCCTTAGCCGCAGACTCCATAGTATTTTGGAACGAGGTCTGCTCACCAAAGCAGGTGCCATCTACGGCATTACCGATGAAGGTTTAGCTTATTTACGACAGACAGGTGGCGATGAACCTGCGGATAGTTCGATCGAGTTGCAAGAGATTTTGCAATTGGTAAATCAGCAAAAGGCATCCGTGAGAGTCAGTATGCAAGAGTTGCTCTCGACGATGGAGCCAATCGCCTTTGAGCATCTAATCGGACAATTATTGGAAGCGATGAATTATCAGAATGTCGCGGTGACTGCGCCCTCAAATGATAAAGGTGTGGACGTGGTAGCCGACATCGAGTTAGGGATTACCTCGGTGCGGGAGGTGGTGCAGGCAAAGCGACAAAAGAGTAATGTTCAGCGGACTGTTTTGGATGCTTTGCGCGGTTCTTTGTATAGATTTCAGGCAGTACGGGGCACAATTATTACTACAGCAGGTTTTTCTAAGGGAGCGATGCAAGCAGCGTTCGAGGCTGGCGCACCACCGATTACGTTAATCGATGGATCTAAACTGATAGACTTGCTGATTGAGTATGGCATTGGGGTGAGAACGCGCTCGGTTGAGGTGTTAGAGTTGGATGCCGATGCTTTTGCCCAAACCGAAGAAGGTGAGGATTCTTAGCTATGTTAAACCCACGCACAATGAAAAATTGAAAACATGGATAAGAAGCAGCTTTCCGAGCGGGATATTTGCACCAAGTACATCACCCCAGCATTGGAACGATCGGGTTGGGATATTTTGACGCAGATTCGGGAAGAATTTTCACTGACTGATGGGCGGATTCTGGTGCGGGGGAAGTTACACGCTCGTGCGAAGAATAAGCGGGCTGACTATGTACTGTTTTATAAGCCTAATTTACCGATCGCAGTTATCGAGGCGAAGGATAATAAGCATTCTGTCGGCGATGGGATGCAGCAGGGTTTGGGTTATGGGGAGATGTTGCAAGTGCCGTTTGTGTTTAGCTCTAATGGCGATCGCTTTTTGTTTCATAACAAGATTGCTACCGACGGAATAATTGAGCAGGAGATCGGTTTAGATGAGTTTCCATCACCAGAAGCCCTGTGGGAACGGTGGTGTCTACATCGAGGCTTATCGGCACCGCAACAGAGTTTAGTTACTCAAGATTATTATAGCGATGGGAGTAATAAGACTCCGCGTTATTATCAGTTACTGGCGATCGATAAAACGATCGAAGCAATCGCTCAAGGTCAGAACCGAATTCTATTGGTGATGGCGACGGGTACGGGGAAAACTTTTACCGCTTTTCAGATTATCTGGAGACTGTGGAAATCGAAGGCGAAGAAGCGGATTTTGTTTTTAGCCGATCGAAACATATTAGTCGATCAAACGATGACTAATGATTTTAAACCCTTTGGTTCGGCAATGACCAAAATCAAACAGCGACAGGCGGATAAGTCTTATGAGATCTATCTATCGCTGTATCAGGCGGTGACGGGAAATGAAGAAGAGCAGAAGATATATAAACAATTTAGTCCTGATTTCTTCGACCTGATTGTAATCGATGGCAAGGCGCGCGGCATTGTCACTCGCAACTTAACGTCGGGCCGCACAGAAGTGCATCTAGCCGACGCCGTTGTGCTGGGAACTGGCGGATACGGAAACGTTTTTTACCTCTCCACAAATGCCAAAGGGTCCAACACAACATCCATCTGGCGGGCTCATAAAAAAGGGGCTCTGTTCGGCAATCCTTGCTATACGCAGATCCACCC
>NZ_JANPGM010000580.1:0-12480 GCF_031423935.1 Chamaesiphon sp. VAR_69_metabat_338 | reverse complement strand
TGCGGCTGGTATCGGCACGGATGGCAGTACCCATTGCGGGAGAATGGATCGAGGCGTTTTGGTGTGAGGAGTGCCAGGACACAAAGTGGTATCACGTGTGTAAAGGTGAAGATCGGACTTTTCAAGTAACGATCGCGCCCCGAGATCTGTGGCAATATGCCAGTGGGGCGATCGATCCCGATGGCAATCCTTCGGTAGGCCAATTTACCCGCCGCAATTCGCGGATGCTGGGCTGCAACCAGACTAAAGACTTCCAATTCGTAGTATAGCGTTTTGCTATGGTTTTGTCTACGATGGTCGAGCGAGGATCTGCATAAATTGAGTCACGGGTGAGGGATGCACTGTATTCTAAGGAATTGTAATGTCAGCACATCCCAAATGTCATGTTTATTTGGTTAGCTCTATATTCTTATGCGTCAATACCTGTCTAAATTTCTATACATTCTTAAAGAGCAGCACAAAACACTCCTGTTTATGTTACTGCTTTTTATTTTTGTTTCTTTTCTGGAAGTAATTGGGACAGGTTTAGTTGGACCATTTATCGCCTTAGCAACCAATCCTGAGACGATCGCCCAGAATAGCCTGTTAAATTCAATTTATCAAGGGCTAAACATGGGATCTCAAACTCAATTCCTGATCGTAATTGGCTGTTCGATCGTCGCAATTTTCTTTCTAAAAGCATTTTTGAGCTTTAATTCCCAAAAAATAATTTTTGAGTTTGGGTTCAGGCAGCGGGGCGAAATAGCATCGAGACTGATGCGCGGTTATTTGGGCGCACCTTATACTTTTCACTTGGGTAGAAATAGTGCTTCTTTGATTCAAAATATTATCAATGAGACAGATCATTTCAGTAATGGGGTGATGATGCCACTGCTGACATCGATTTCCAATGGCATCGTGACGCTAGCACTCGTCAGCCTGTTGGTTAAAACTAATGCGATGGCCATGGTCATCATTGGGGGAATTGTGGTAATTTCTTATGGATTATTGCAATCGTCAAAACATCGGATTGCCAAATGGGGCAAGGACTGTTCCGATGCACTGACAGAAATGATCCAATCGATCAATCACGGCATGGGTGGTTTTAAAGAGACAAAAATCATTGGTTGCGAATCATATTTTGAGGACAAATTGGGTGCTCAAATCGAACGATATTCCGTCGGTGCCAGCTTGGCATTAAGTCTTGGTAATC
The DNA here is from genome assembly GCF_031423935.1 of Chamaesiphon sp. VAR_69_metabat_338. Classification (NCBI taxonomy): domain Bacteria; kingdom Bacillati; phylum Cyanobacteriota; class Cyanophyceae; order Gomontiellales; family Chamaesiphonaceae; genus Chamaesiphon; species Chamaesiphon sp. VAR_69_metabat_338. The sequence continues at coordinate 11,288 of NZ_JANPGM010000580.1, read as the reverse complement.
TACCTCGATATGCGATCGAAGCTTTTTTGATTGCTTTTTTGATCGGCTTTACTTTTTTTTATATCTCTATTAATCAGGGAAATGCTCAAGGTCTCAGCTCTGTATTAGGTATATTTGCGTTAGCCTCGATTCGACTACTTCCAGCAGTTGGCAATTTACTATCTGCGATTAATGGGATTAGATACCATGCCTGTTCTGTAGACAAAATATATTTAGACTTAAAAGAATTAGAGGCTGTAAATACACATCCAGAGCCTCAGTCGATCGCGGCGATAAGTGGCGAGCATCCTTCTAAGTTGGTCTTTCCATTCAGAGATCGAATTATTTTAGATAATATTTCATATAGTTATCCGCATGCCGAAATAACATCACTCGATCGAGTGTCTCTAGTTATTGAAAAAGGAGAATCGATCGGGTTGATCGGTAAATCGGGTGCTGGTAAAACAACGTTAGTAGATACCATTTTGGGACTATTAACACCCCAATCTGGAGATATCACGATCGATGGCACTTCAATTTATACCAATCTGCGAGCTTGGCAAAACTCGATCGGTTATGTACCCCAATCGATTTTTCTCATCGATGACACCCTTGAAAAAAATATTGCTTTTGGCGTTTCCGATCGCGATATCGATCCGCACAGACTAGAAAAGGCCATTGCCGCTGCCCAACTAGAAGAACTCGTAGAACAACTGCCTAACGGGCTGCATACCATGCTGGGAGAGCGCGGCGTCCTCCTATCGGGCGGACAGCGTCAACGAGTCGGAATCGCGCGCGCACTGTACCACGAACGCGACATTTTAGTGTTTGATGAAGCAACAGCAGCGTTAGATACCGAGACAGAGAGTTCGGTCACAGAATCGATTAAAGCCTTGAGTGGCATCAAGACCATCATTATTATTGCCCATCGTTTCTCCACCCTAGTGCATTGCGACCGCATTTATCAATTAGAACGCGGCAGCTTAGTAAAATCGGGTAGTTATAACGAAGTTATTTTAGAGAAATAGGCAAAATAATTAACATGAAAGTCTTACATTTAAGTACTTTCGACCTAGCCGGTGGCGCAGCCAGAGCCGCCTATCGCATCCATCAGGCGATGCTCGGGATCGATATTGACTCCCGGTTACTAGTTCAATATAAGCAGAGTAGCGATCCGACTGTGACTGCTGCGGAAAGTAAGTTAGTTGCCAAATTGCGATCGGTAGGAGACACTTCTGTGCTCAAATTCTATCCACATCGCCACCAAATGTTCTCGCCGCAGTGGTTTCCGGCTGGGTTGCTCAAAAGTGTCGATCGATTTGCGCCCGATGCGATCCATATTAATTGGATTTGTAATGGGTTCGTGCCGATCGAACTATTTGCGAAGTTCAAACAGCCGTTGGTGCTGACCCTTCATGATATGTGGTCGTTTACGGGCGGATGCCATTACACATTGGGCTGCGATCGCTATATAGACTCCTGCGGTGATTGTCCCCAACTCCGCAGCGGTCGCGATGCCGATCTGTCCCGCGCGATCTGGCAGCGCAAAGCCACAGCTTGGCAGCACTTGAACCTGACGGTGGTCGCCACTAGTCAGTGGATGGCGGCGCGGGCGGGCGAGTCTTCGCTATTTCGAGATCGATCGATTGAAGTCATTCCGATTGGATTGGATACTGATGTGTTTGAGCCGATCGATTCGAGTATTGCCAGAGAGTTTTTGGATTTACCGCCAACCAAGCAACTAGTCCTATTTGGCGCGATCGATGTCAGCGATCGCCGCAAGGGATTTCATCTGCTGAAACAGGCTCTAGAGCGGCTGCTAGAGCTGGGCTGGGGCGATCGGGTCGAACTGGTGGTGTTCGGCTGTGATGCGCCAGAACCGCCCCTAGAGCTGGGCTTTCCCGTGCATTATCTGGGCAAGTTAAACGACAATGTGTCTTTGCAAATGGCTTATGCTGCTGCCGACGTGACAATCGCCCCGTCAATTGAAGAAGCCTTCGGGCAAACAGCTTCCGAATCGCTCGCTTGTGGTACGCCAGTTGTCGCCTTTGCTAATACGGGTTTGGCCGACATTGTTGACAATCGCCAGAATGGTTATCTGGCCGAGTACTGCGACACCGCCGATCTGGCGCGGGGAATTGCCTGGGTACTAGAGGACTCCCCGCGCCATCGCGGCTTGCGGCTGGCGGCGCGGGCTAAAGCAGAGCGTGAATATGGGCGGCAACTCCAAGCACATCGCTATCGAGCCGTACTAGAAAAACTGCTCGATCGCGCCCAACCCACTCCCGTTAGCTAGTCCCGCTCTCACCCCATCGATAATTCAGTCATGAAGTATGCACCCGCAGCTCGACAGTCGAGCAACAGCTCACCTCGGTTAATGTTATTCGACCTAGCTTTGGGAGGGCATCACGGTAATTATATTCAACATCAGATCGATCGGGCCTACCAGCAAGGATTTAGGGGCGCGATCGATATCGTCGTTTTACCTGAGTTTGCGTCAGTTCACCAAGATACAGTAGCAGCGATCGATCGCGCCCAACAACCACAGCTAGAGATCCAGCTAGTGGCGATTTCTGCCGCCGAAGCCACCGGGTTAGGCTCCCGGAATTCCGGGCTGACTCGCGCCCGTCGTAACTTCCGCGAATGGCAACTCTTTTGCAAATATGCCGAGGCGTTGCATACAACCCACGCGCTGATTATGTATCTAGATACCTGCGAACTGCCATTAGCGATGGGGATGCGATCGCCCTGTGCATTTTCGGGGATCTATTTCCGACCGACTGTTCACTATCAGATGTTTGCCAATTACCAGCCCAATCGGAAAGACAAGCTGCAACAGTGGCGCGAACGGCTGACCTGGGCGCGGATCTTGAAGCACCCGCAACTGGAAACGGTATTTTGTCTCGATCCGTTTGCCGTCACCGCGCTGGCGGCTCAACATCCACACACTAAGGTCGTCCATCTTGCCGATCCAGTGCAGCCTTACCCAGCCAAATCTGACGATCTGACAGCGTTAAAAACGCAGTTGGGCATCGCCGCAGAGCGGCAGGTATTTTTGCTCTTTGGCGGGGTGGATGGACGCAAAGGCATCTATCAACTGCTAGAGGCGATCTCCTTATTACCGCCGGCAGTCTGCAAACAGTTTTGCTTACTATTAGTAGGACAACCGCATCCGACCGATCGCGTCAATATTCACCAAAAAATTACGGCACTGTGTGAGACTAAACTCATTCAAGCGATCGAGCATTACGAGTTTATTCCCGAAGCAGATGTGCCCACTTATTTTCAATTGGCAGATGCGATCTTGGCTCCATACCAACGCCATGTTGGCATGAGTGGCATTCTCTTGCTGGCCGCAGCAGCCGGTAAACCAGTCTTGAGTTCTGATTATGGTTTGATGGGCGAGTTGGCGCGGCAGTACCAGTTAGGCTTGGTAGTAGATTCTACCCAACCGACAGAAATTGCCAAGGCACTGACGACACTAATGTCGGTATCGCCGCACACCATATCTAACTCCAGTCAAATGCAACTATTTGCCGCCCAAAACTCGATCGATCTGTATGCCAGCACTATTTTTGCGCACTTACCGATCGAACATGGGATCTCATGATTCGACAGCTCACAACCGTTCTAAATAAGTAAGATGGAACGACAACCGAGATTAATTGGCATCGACTTATTTCGCGGGTTCGCAATTTTGGCCGTGGCGATCCTGCACGTCGTGGATGGGGGATCGATTTCCTCGATCGCTGGTTGGCGGCAAATTACTGATGTTGCGCTGTTTGCAGTGCCCTTCTTTCTAGCACTGTCCTTCTATCTAGCGATCGAAAAATTATATTTATCGCCCCAACCTTATCCCGTGCGGACGCGGTTGACGCGGTTGCTAGTGCCCTACTTGTTTTGGAGTGTTGCTTATCTACTCTATAAGCTGCTCAAGTACGGTGTTGCGGGAGAAGGTAGTAAGTTGGCTAATTTATTTGTCGATCCGTTAGCCCTAATCTGTTTTGGCGGTGCAGCATTCCACTTGTATTTTCTCCCCCTCATCGCCGTTGGGACGCTACAGATTAAGCTGCTAGATCTGGCGAGATTTACCAGTAAATCTTGGCAAGGATTAGCCCTATTCGGTCTGGTGAGCCTACTCGGTTATGAAATCCTGTTGAGGACTGGCAATGAATATCAACTCGACGTGGGTTGTGCTTTTAAGCCACTCTTAACTGCGGTTTTACCGCTGGGTAATAGCAACCCGATCCTGCGTTTAGTGCTGGCGATTGTCGCTTGGGGCTTGCGCTGTTTGCCCTACATCTGTGTAGCGGCGATTTTAGCCCATCCTCAAACTCGCAAATTCCGACTCAATTTGGTCGAGCGACAGCCAGTGGTGTGGGTATTGCTATTCGTCATCCTGAATCTAGTTGGCGATCGATTCTTGCCGTCAGCGGTATATGAAGTCAGTCGCGGCTATGTCGCTTTACTGGCTGCGATCGCTTGTTCCGATCGCTTAAAAGACAATCGCTTCATTAAGAGTTTTGGTGTTTGTTCGTTTGGCATTTACCTGATCCATCTGTTTGCGATCGAGATCTTTCAGTCTTTAGCCAAGCGTATCGATCCCGATTATCTCGATCGCGTCCAGTGGAGCGTGTTGCTACTCGCCGCGATCGCCAGCGTGGCAATCAGTTGGTGGGTGACAAGCTGGTTGATGAAACAGCAAAGGTGGTCGCGCATCATGTTCGGCTGACAATCTACCCGCGATCGCTCCCCGCTAGAACTCGAAATTCACTAAATAAGCTCAAAATTGCAACTGAATGACGATCGAGATCGTCAAGAGTGCATTAGGCCATTTATCCAGTACGAAAAATGTTACCTGCCCCCAAACAGAAAGGATATGTTACAAACTTAGACTTAACATTATTTGGGTTGGGTACCGCACTATTTCCCAGAGTACTCACCGGATTGAAGTTCCCATCAGTCGTCAACTTTCTGCATTTTCTGGCCGTCCCGTTGGCTTGTGGCTCGGTGCTGATTGGTTCGCGCAGTAAAGATCCCAAACAACTAGCCCTGACCAAGCGACTGTTAATCGGTTTATTTATCCTGTTAATTATTGTTTGTGCGAGTACTTTAATCAATCAGGCGGGGCTGATTAATGCGGTTTTAGACTATCTTTTATTAGCAGAACCATTTTTGTTAATTTTGACGATCGTCTGTATGCCGATGACTTGGGAAAGCTATCACAGTTTTCGAGCTTGGTTGATACGGGCGATGCTGATTAATACACTCTTTGCGTATATCCAGAAATATATTTTTCACATGGATAAACTCATTGGTGGTGAAGATAATATCAAAGGGCTATTTATCGGACAGGGGTCGGGACATGTGATTGGTGGCTCGGTCGCAATGACCTTTGCGGCTTACTACTGTATCAATGCCCGCAATAAACCGCTATGGTTTCGGCTGGGGATTGCGGGTCTTTGTATCAATCACGTGCTAATTTCCGATACCAAGCAAGTCCTAGTCGCCTTTTTGGTGGCTTATCTCCTCCTCTCTTTTGTCAATTTTCAAGATATCAAGCGAGCATTAATCTATTTAGCGATCGGGATTGTGGTCAGCGGCGGTTTCTATTGGGCGATCTATAACTTTGAAGCCCTGGATGCCTATCGTACTTGGATCAGACCGGAACTCTATGCTGCCGATGGTGAAGCGACCCTGTTAAAATTTGCTACCTTCAGGATCGTGCCCCAGTATTTTCACTCTCCGCTCAATTGGTGGCTGGGTTTGGGGCCTGGGCACACCGTGGGGCGATTGGGCGGCTGGATGTTGTATAACTACTGGGATTTATTATCACCACTGGGGGCAACCGTCCATCAGGCGAGTAAAGAGATCTGGGTGGTCGTCGGCAAAAGTTGGCTGGGAGATAAATCCAGCTTCTTTTCGCCGCTGTTTGGTTGGGCGGGAATTTGGGGCGATTTGGGAGCCTTGGGCTTGGCTGTCTATTTCTATCTGGCGATCTTAGTCTGGCACTATTTCTGTGTGACCGATACCTCCAAATACTTGATGATGACGTTATTTGTGTTTGGGACGATTTTCTCCCAGCTGGAGGAACCAGGTTATACCCTGATTGTCGCCAGTATCATCGGCTTAGACTGGCAAGCCAAGCGGCTGGCCAATCTCAAAAAGCTGGGCATCCCGATTTGAGGTCAGTAGGCATCGCCAACGCGGAAATCGGATGACTGCGAGGTAGTTGAGTTAGGGCAATCTAAATACGCTCATGACTCTCAAAATAATTGCCGTAATGACGATTTGCGCGATTACCTCGACGGGTGATTGTTGATTGCCACCACTGTCACCACCACCGCCGCCTTCAGCTAGAGCTGGAGCGGCACTAGCTAGCATGAGGAGGATCTGCAAGATCGCAAATTTTAATTTAGTAGAAATCATCGCAGTTAATCACGATAGTCGTTCGAGCTAACACGACCTTACCAAGGATGCTGTCAGCTAAGCTGCAATCTGTCAAGTAATCCAACAGCAATATTATTAATTACTCCCAGTCACATCACTCATCACGATTTGGTTAACAAAACCCATGAAACCACATATTTTAAGGGAGCGGCAATGACCGAACAGAATCCTCCGCGTGTAGCTTTTTTCCTCGGCTCTTTTGGTGGCGGTGGCATCGAGCGGATCACGGCTTGTCTAGCACATCAATTCGTCAAATTGGGCGTGCAAATCGACTTAATCCTCAATCGTGCCGATCCCACTCACTTGTGGCAAATGCCGACCGAAACGCGGATTGTCGATCTCAAAGCTCCCAATCTGTATCTGAGTTTACCAGGATTGGTAAGTTATCTGCGCCGAGATCGCCCGATCGCCTTGTTAGCTGCCGATCATTATCTCAATGAAATTGCCCTGCTGGCCAAACGACTCGCGGGAGTCCCCGTCCGACTGGTAGTAGCAGAACACAACCAACTGTCCAAAACAGCGCGCAATGCTACTAAACTTAAAGGTCGCTTGACGCCACTGTTTGCCCGGTATTTGTACCCTTGGGCGGACGGAATTGTCGCTGTCTCCGATGGGGTAGCCAAAGACCTTGCCGCCACCGCGTTGCTGCCTTTAGACAGCATTGAGACGATTTACAACCCAGTAATTAACGATCGAATGTTAGCTAATGCCCAAGAGCCAGTGGCGCATGAGTGGTTTCAGTCTCCCGACATCCCCGTGATTTTAGGCGTTGGTAAATTAGAGCCGCAAAAAGACTTTCCCAACCTGATCCGCGCTTTTGCTAAAGTCCGCCAAGATCGACCCGCACGGCTAGTTATCCTGGGCTGGGGGCCAGATCGACCCGAATTAGCAGCACTAATCGAAACCTTGGGTTTGGCAGCGGATGTTGCGTTGCTGGGCTATGTCGAAAATCCCTATGCCTACATGTCCAAATCGAGCGTATTCGTCCTCTCCTCCGCTTGGGAAGGGCTGCCGACAGTCTTAATCGAAGCAATGGCGTTGGGGATTCCCGTCGTGTCTACCGATTGCGAGAGTGGGCCAGCCGAGATCTTGGCTGGCGGCCAGTATGGATACTTGACGCCAGTTGGCGACAGCGCAGCACTAGCAGATGGCATCTTACAGGTATTAGGAGGACAACTCAAATCGATCGATCCCCACTGGCTCGACCAGTTTGGGGTGGAAATGGCAACTCAAAAGTATCTGAAGATTTTAGGGATTGCTTGAAGGTGCTACCCATAAATTTTGTTTATTATCCATCAAAAATACATGACCAGGTAGCGATTATGACTCATAGTCTCAAATCTCCCACAGTAAGCGTTGTCATTCCCACTTATAACCGTGCGGGTGTGATTGGCAAACCCATTCGTAGCGTCTTGGCTCAAAGCTATCAAGATTTTGAAATTATTGTGGTAGATGATTGTTCTAACGATGATACCGAACGAGTGTTAGAGAGCTTTAACGACCCCCGGATTCGGTATATTCGACATCAATCCAATTCCGGTGCGGCTGTAGCTCGCAATACCGGAATTGACAACTCCACAGGTGCATACATCGCCTTTCTCGATTCAGATGATGAATGGTTGCCAGAGAAACTAGCAAAGCAACTCAATCTATTTCAGCAGTGCAGCTCCGAAGTCGGGTTTATTTACACAGGTTTTGCGGCTGTCGATGAAGGCGATCGAGTCAAGCGCATCGTTAGTTCTCATCATCGAGGCAGTTTGAGCGATCGCCTCCTCTATAGCAATTTTATCGGCACGCCATCTACTGTGATGGTAAAACGTAAATATCTCCAGCAGGTTCGGGGGTTCGATCCCAACATGCCATCGTTTATTGAAGATATGGATTTATGGTTGCGGTTGTCCGAGCATTGTCAGTTTGAGGTGATTCCCGAAGTCCTCACTCGCTACGCTTACAGTGATGCTGGAGACAGGCTGACACTCAACCATAAATCGGTAGTAGAGGGAACTCTGGCTTTTATTCACAAGCACCATCACCACGATACCTTCAATTCCACCAGCAAAGAGACAGGGCTTTCAAATCGAGATCGAGCTGAATACCTGTTTGAAATGGGTAGAACCTTGATCTGTAGTGGTTTGCTGATTTCCCATTCAGAAGCGATTCAGGTAGGAAGGCGTTACCATCTACTGTCTTTTAAGACTAATTTGTTGTCTTTTAAACCGCTCTTTTATTATGCCACTTCCCTATTGGGTAAAGATGCATACTTTAATTTGCTAAAATCTGAAAATACAATCCGCAGTCAACTCAAGCAGATCTTAAAAAAAGAGCAAGAGATTGTCACCCAATGATAACAAGTCTATAATCGAAACTATTTTCATCCTCAACCAAGTTTTAATCAGAAAATAAATATTATGAACTCAACGATCGAGCAATCTCCACTTTACCCACTTGCTAGAGACATTAAAGCGATCGGCAAATCGCTCAAATATCAAGTTCACCGCCAATTTGGACGGGTCGATGCTCAATTAGTCGAGAATTATCTTCGGCAACATGATGTCAGGAAGCTACACATCGGCTGTGGATACCACATGCTGGATGGCTGGCTCAATTCAGACTATCAAGCCATTCCCAAAGATATTTTGCAAGTTGATGCCACTAAAACTTTTCCGATCGACAGCAACAAATTTGATTATATTTTCACCGAGCATATGATCGAGCACATCTTGTACCCACAAGGATTGTCAATGTTGAGCGAATGTTTTCGCGTACTCAGGAAAAATGGGACAATTCGAGTCTCGACACCGGACTTGCAATTTGCCGTCGGTCTCTATCAAGATCGCAAAACAGATCCACAAAAAGAATACATTAAATCTTCGATCGAGCACTTCATTGCTGAAGATACTAATGGTAATGATGATGTGTTTGTGATTAATAATTTATTCCGTGCTTGGGGACATCAATTTATTTACGACGAGAAGACACTCCGCAACTCGCTAGAAAAAGCTGGCTTTAAGAATATAGTCAGATGCGATCTCGGTCAGAGTAGTAAGCAAGCTTTGCAAAATATCGAAAATGGAGAGCGATTGCCACTAGGATCTTTTCAACCAGAAACGCTGACATTAGAAGGGGAAAAGCTGGAAGATAGCTAGCTTATTCAAGCGTTAATTAACTTTTTTAAATGCTGTTAACTGGGTTTCTTAGTGAATTATGTACGACTTTAAATTCGATATCGATCGATATGTGTACATGGGCGTTGGCTCTTGGCTCTACGCGCTGTTGAACAAGCAAGGGTTGTGGGCTTTGGCAGAGTATCGGTTTAGCCGGTGGGTACTGACCGAAGTGCGCATCCCACTTGTCGGTAAGTTTTTGAAATTAATCGGCTTGCTGTGGCACAAGCTTGTCGAAATAACGACCGGCATCGATTTACCCAAACATTCAAAAATCGGTAAAGGTTTATATATCGGCCACTTTGGGGGGATTATCGTCAGTCCGGCTGTCGAAATCGGTGAATATTGTAACTTGAGTCATGACGTGACGATCGGTGTCGGCGGCAGGGGCGAAAAAAGTGGCGTGCCCAAAATCGGCAATCGGGTGTTTATCGGCCCTGGCGCGCGGATTTTTGGGGCGATTCAGATTGGCGATGATGTGGCAATCGGCGCGAATGCGGTCGTGACCAAAGATATCCCCGATCGCGCCGTAGTGGTGGGGATACCCGCTCAGATCGTCAATTTTAATGGGTCGGCAGAATATGTCAACTACCGCGATCGACCCACCGATGCCACCAGTAATCGCTCCGAGCATACCACTGTCTCGACGATCGACAATGGCAAGCTCTAACCAGTCCCAATTCCCAACTACCATGCAAAATCCTCACCACCTCAAGATTGCTTGGCTGCTGCCAGTAGCCTGGTTCTATTGGCAGCCAGCGATTAGCGAGTTGACCAAAATATTTCCCAATACCACCGTCTTTACTGGTTTATTTCCCGGCTTTGCCAAAGGATTGGAAGACACACTTAATGTGGAAGTCATCGGCGAGTTTAAAGTCATCGAAATCGATCGCGATGAGAATGGCTATGGCGATAATTTCACCTATTTGTCGCCCAAGATTATCGGCAATCTGCTGCGGCTGCGACCCCACGTCATTTTCACGAGTTCGTTTGGCGTGTGGACGATTCTGGCATTAGTGCTGATGCCCTTACTTAGGTGGCGAGTAATTATTGCCTATGAGGGGAGTTCGCCAGGAGTAGACTATCGGCATTCGGCAGCGCGGTTATTCGTCCGGCGGCTGATGGTGAAGCTCTCAGCGGCTTGTATCTCCAACAGTCGCGCGGGTGGTGAGTACCTGACTGAGATCTTAAGGGCGGACAAAGAGCGGGTCTTCGTTCAACCCTACGAGATTCCCGACGAGCATACTCTTCCAGGCAGCACAGCCGTTGTCGAGTCAGAGCCAGTAGAGCGACAGCGTCCGGTCTTTTTGTTTGTCGGACAGGTGATTCCCCGTAAAGGCTTGCCATTATTGCTCGAAGCTTGCGCGGCACTGCAAGCCAGAGGCTATGACAACTATACGATCCAGGTCGTTGGTAATGGCCCCCAACAGCCAGAATTAGAGACCTTTTGCCGCGATCGGGCATTGACCGATCGGATTGAGTGGGTGGGGCGGGTACCATTCGATCGGATCGGCACTTATTTTGAAAATGCGGACGTATTCGTGCTGCCCACGATGGAAGATACCTGGGGCGTCGTGACTTTAGAAGCGATGTTACTGGGCAAACCGATCCTCTGTTCGACGGGGGCGGGGACAGCCGAGCTAGTCGTCCCTGGGGAGAATGGCTATATCTTTACCCCAGACAATGCCGAACAGC